>DASVMV010000285.1:0-6043 GCA_036384155.1 Micromonosporaceae bacterium | reverse complement strand
GGCGGCCGCGGCGAGGTCGACCAGGGCGCGGTGCGCCTCGGCGTCCAGCCCGACCGCGTCAAGCGCGGCGAGTGCCGTCGCGGTGAGATTGGCGATCCGCCGCTCGGTGGCCGCCAACGCCCCGCTCCCGGCGATGATCTCCCGGAGCTCGGCGATCCCACCGGCGTCCAGCCGCGGGTCGCCCAGCCGCCGGGTCAGCACCTCCCGCCCGGTCTCGTCGGTCGCGGCGAACGCGGCGGCCACCAGGTACGTCCGCTTGCCCTCGCGCAGGTCGTCGCCGGCCGGTTTACCGGTCTGCGCCGGATCGCCGAACACGCCGAGGACGTCGTCACGCAACTGAAACGCCTCGCCCAGCGGCAGGCCGTACCCGGAGTAGGCCGCCTGAACGGCGGCGGGCGCGTCGGCCAGCGCGGCGCCGAGCAGCAGTGGCCGTTCGACGGTGTACTTGGCGGACTTGTACCGGGCCACCTTGCCGGCTCGTTCGGTCGACGTGTCGCCGGTCGCCTGGGTGACCACGTCGAGGTACTGACCGACGGTGACCTCGGTCCGCATGAGGTCGAAGACCGGCCGCGCCCGGGCCAGCGTCCGCGGGTCCAGCCCCGGGCCGTGCAACAGCTCGTCGGACCACACCAGGCAGAGGTCGCCGAGGAGGACCGCGGCGGCGTCGCCGAAGCCGTCCGGGTCGCCGTGCCAGCCGGCGTCGCGGTGGAGGCCCGCGAATCGCCGGTGGATCGCCGGCTCGCCCCGCCGGGTGTCCGAGCGGTCCATCAGGTCGTCGTGGATCAGCGCGCTGGCCTGCACCAGCTCCAGGGCGGCGAGGCTGGCCACCACCTGGTCGGAGTCGACACCGCCGGCGCCCCGGTAGCCCCAGTACGCGAACGCCGGGCGCAGGCGCTTGCCGCCGTGCAGGACGAACGCCTCCACCGCGTCGGCCACCGGCAGCAGCGTCCGGTCTGCAGCGGCCAGCCAGGCCCGGCGGCCGGAGAGGAACTCCGACAGCGCCTTGTCGATCCGTTGGCGCAGGCCGGCCCGGTCCACCGGGGAGACGGGAGCTTCGGTCACGCTCTGACGCTAGCCGGTCGTGGCGCGCCTGCCGACGCGGACGCGTGCCGGACCCCCAGCCCTGGGCTGCGTCGGCCCGATTCTGGCAGCCGGTAGAGTCCGGGGGGTGGCGCTCGGTCTTCCCTCGCTCCTTCCCCGGACGCAGCCGGCAATCGGCGAGCTGATCCGGCGGTCCGGGCCGACCTTCTCGTTCGAGTTCTCCCCACCGAAGACTCGCGAGGGAGAGCAGCAGCTGTGGCGGGCGATCCGCGAGCTGGAGCCGCTGCGGCCGTCGTTCGTCTCGATCACTTACGGCGCCGGCGGTTCCACCCGGGACACCACCGTGGCGGTCACCGAGCGGGTGGCGACCGAGACGACGCTGCTGCCGATGGCCCATCTGACGGCGGTCAACCACTCGATCGCCGAACTGCGCCACGTGATCGGTCGGTTGGCCGGGGTGGGCGTACGCAATGTGCTGGCCGTGCGCGGAGACCCGCCGGGCGACCCGATGGGGGAGTGGATCGCCCATCCGCAGGGCGTCCGATACGCCGACGAGCTGGTACGGCTGATCCGCGATGCCGGCGATTTCTGCGTCGGCGTCGCCGCCTTTCCGTACAAGCACCCACGCTCGCCGGACATCGCCGCGGACACCGCACAGTTCGTCGCCAAATGCCGGGCCGGGGCCGACTTCGCCATCACCCAGATGTTCTTCGACGCCGACGAATACCTCCGGTTGCGGGACCGGGTGGCCGTGGCCGGCTGCGACACCCCGATCCTCGCCGGCGTCATGCCGATCACCCGGATCACCACCATCGAGCGGTCCCAGCAGTTGTCCGGCGCGCCGTTCCCGGCGGCGCTCGCCGCCCAGTTCGAGCGGGTCGCCGACGACCCGCAGGCCGTCCGCCGGCTCGGCATCGAGCAGGCCAGCCGGATGTGCCGGCGCCTGCTCGACGAGGGCGTGCCCGGCATCCACTTCATCACCTTCAACCGTTCCACGGCCACCCGCGAGGTGTGGCAGAACCTGCAGGTCGGCGCGCGGGCGTGACCCGGTGCCCGCTACCTGACGCCGCATCCGGCGGTTGAGCCGTGGTGGGCACTCGGCTGAGCTGGGACGAGTACGCGGGCACGTGGGCGCGGCTGCACGGCGGCTTCGACCCGCGCTCGGCGACGCCCGCCGTACAGGGCTGGCTCCGGCTGTCGTACGTCCTCGGCAGCTGGCTCGGCCGGCTCCGGGTGCCGCCGACCGCGGTGACCGCGGTGGGAGTCCTGCTGTCGTTGTGCGTGCCGGTGACCGCCGTGCGGTCACCGGCCGGGCCGCTCCTGGCGGCCGTCTTCGTCCTGCTCGCCGCGGTCGCCGACAGCGTCGACGGGGCGATCGCCGTCGTGGCTCGCCGGACCAGCCGGCTCGGCTACGTGTACGACTCGCTCGCCGACCGGATCGGCGAGGCGACGTGGCTGATCGCGTTCTGGCTGATCGGTGCGCCGGGCATCGTCGTGTCGGCCGCCGGGGCGGTGTCCTGGCTGCACGAGTACCTGCGGGCCCGGGCCGTCTCCGCCGGCATGCGCGAGATCGGCGCGGTGACCATCGGCGAGCGGCCCACCCGGGTGTCGTTCGCACTGGCCGGGCTCGTCCTCGCGGGATTCACCGGGCTGATCGGGCTCGACCTGGCCGCGGGAACCGTCACCGTGGTGGCGTCCGTGTGGGTCCTGCTCGCCGCCTTCGGCCTGGTGCAACTGCTGGCGGCAGTGCACCGCGCGCTGCGGTGAGCCCCGGGAAGGGCCGGTAGGCGAGGCGGGGAAGCAGCAGTGGTCGCGGGCCGAGGCACGGCATTCCTTGCTTCTGGTATCCAGGATATGTACCGTCCAGATATGCGCATGAGCGAGGGCGTCGAGTGGGCGTTGCACTGCTGTCTCAACCTCGCCTTCCTCGACCCTGGCGACGCGGTACCCGCCGCGAAACTGGCCGCCTTCCACGAACTTCCGGCGGCCTATCTCACCAAGCAGCTCCAGGCGTTGGGCCGGGCCGGGATCGTGTCTTCCGTGCCCGGCCCGCGTGGCGGGTTCCGGCTGGCCCGACCGCCCGAGCGGATCACCTTGCTGGACGTGGTTTCGGCCATCGAAGGCGCGGAGCCGGCATTCCGGTGTACCGAGATCCGACGGCAGGGACCCGGCGGGGGCCCTGCAAGAGACTTCCAGATCGGTTGCACCATCGACGTCGCGATGCGCGGTGCGGAACTGGCATGGCGGCGGTCGCTCGCCGCGCAGACGCTCGCTGACATCGCGGCGGAGGTCGAGCGACGGTATCCGAACACCCCTCGGCGCACCCGGCGCTGGTTCGCGCCCGCCCTTCCCTGATCGGTAGATCCACCTGGCAAGGCCCCCGAAGGAGATGAATCTGGATGTCTGATGTCCTAATTATCGGCGGTGGGTTCGCTGGCGTGTGGAGCGCCATGGCCGCCGCCCGGCTGCGCCACCGGTCCGCCGCCGACCTGACGATCACCCTCGTCAACCCAGGCGACGATCTGGTTATCCGACCACGCCTGTACGAAGCGGAGCCCGAGGCGATGCGGGTACCGCTGGAGCGGATCCTGCGGCCGGTGCACGTGGAGCGCGTGGCCGGGGTCGCCACGGCCATCGACACCGTCGACCGGTCGGTAACGGTTACTGAACGGGACGGTCAGATCCGGCGCCGGCCGTACCGCCGCCTCATCCTCGCCAGCGGCAGCATCCTGCGACGACCCGACCTGCCCGGTAGCGAGCACTTGCACGATGTCGACACCCTCGCCGGTGCAGTGGCGCTCGACAGTCATCTGGGTGCGCTTCCCTCCCAGTCGGCCGGTTCCGGACGCTTCACCGCCGTCGTCGTCGGAGCTGGCTTCACCGGCCTGGAGGTTGCCACCGAACTCGCCGGGCGGCTCCGGACACTCGCCGGGCCAGCGGCCCGCGACGTGCGGGTGGTGCTGGTGGAACAGGCCGCCACGATCGGTCCGCAACTGGGACCAGAGATCCTCCCGGTCATCGACGCCGCGCTGGCCGAGCTGTGCATCGAGGTTCGGCTGAACGTGGCCCTCGCTTCGCTCGACGCTGGTCGGGTCCGCCTGACCGACGGGGCGGAGATCCCCGCGCACACCACGATCTGGACGACCGGCATGTCGGCGAGCCCGCTCACCCGACAGGTCCCCGGCCGCCGGGACCGCCTGGGCCGGTTGCTGGTCGACCAGCACCTCCGCGTTCCCGGATCGCCGGAGATCTTCGTCGCCGGAGACACCGCGGCGGCGGTCGTCGACGGTGGGCACGTGACGCTGCAGAGCTGCCAGTACGCGATCCCCCTCGGCAGGTATGCCGGCCACAACGCCGTCGCGGATCTGGTCGGCCAGGAGGCTCTGGAGTTCGACCCCCCGGCGTACACCACCTGCCTCGATCTCGGTGCGGCCGGTGCCGTGTTCACCGCCGGTTTCGAACGGTCGGTGAAGCTCACCGGGTCGCCGGCCAAGCACCTCAAGCGCACGATCACGGAAAGACGGATCTACCCACCCATCGACGATGCTGCCGCCATCCTGGACGCCGGCCTCCCTTCTCTCGGGTGGACGTAATTCAGGCGGGACCGATCCGGTCGGCCACGATCTGCGCCGACAGCGTGACCATCGGCAGCCCACCGCCCGGGTGGGCCGATCCGCCGACCAGGAAGAGCCCGGACACCGGCGCCCGGTTCGGCGGCCGCAGCAGCCCGCCGGCCGTTCCGTAGATCGCCCCGCCGGGCGCGCCCGCCGATGCGGCCAGGTCGGCAGGTGTCCGCGTCTCCCGGAAGACCAGCCGGTCGCGTACGTCGACACCGCGTCGGGCGAGGACGTCCAGGATCCGGTCGGCGTAGGCGTCGGCCAGGCCGGGCCGGCACCAGTCCACACCGGACGCAGCGGTGCCCTGACGGGCCGCGTTGACCAGGACGAACCACGCTTCGTGGCCGTCCGGGCGGACCAGCGGATCGTCGGCGACGGTCACGAACACGGTGGGATCCGCCGCTGGGCGGGCCGGTGCTCCCCGGCCGGGGTCGCCGAACACCGCGTCGAACTCGGCGTCGTAGTTGCGGGGGAAGAACACGGTGTGGTGGGCCAGCCCGGAGCGCCGCCGCACGCCCAGCAGCAGCACGAATCCAGCCAGGCTCCGATCGGCGAGCCGGGCCAGGCGGCCCGGGGTGGGCAGCAGGTCGCGATAGACGGTGAGCGCGTCAACGTTGGCCACCACGACGTCGGCCGGTACGGGCGTGGCGACGCCGCCCACCCGGACCCCGTGTACCCGACCGCCCGCGGCGTCGATGCCGGTCACCGCGGCGCCCGTCGCCACCACCACGCCCAGGTCGAGGCAGCGCGACAGCAGGGCGTCGGCCAACCGGCCCAGGCCGCCCTCGACGTACCAGCCGCCGAAGGCCAGTTCCGCGTACGGGATCGCGACCAGCGCCGCCGGCGCGCGGCGCGGGTCGGCGCCGGTGTAGGTGGCGTACCGGTCCAGTAGCATGCGCAGGCGGGGGTCGTGCAGGTAGCGGCGGCCCAGACCGCGCAGCGTCTGGCCGGGGCCGATCGCCGCCAGGTCGTCGACCCGCCAGGCGAGTCGGGCCAGCGAGCGCGGCGAGTCGACGGGTGACCGCAGGACGTTCTGCCATGACGCGCGCCAGACCCGTTGGGCCCGCCGCCACAGCCGCTCCCAGTCAGCGCGGGCCTGGTCGCCGAATGCCATACCGACGCGGTCGGCGAAGGCGGCCGGATCGCCCGTGGAGTCGAGGGTGGCAGCAGGCCCCCCGGCGGCGTCGGGAAACACGTGCCGCACGATCGGGTCGAGCGGCCGCAGCGCGAGGCACTCGTCCAGCTTCGCGCCGGTGGCCGCGAACAGGTCGGCGAACACCTGCGGCAGGGTCAGCAGGCTCGGGCCGGTGTCGAAGTGGAACGCGCCCACCGCGGTCTCCCGGGTGTGGCGGCCCAGTTTGCCGCCTACCACGTCGGACCGTTCG
>DASVMV010000284.1:0-2644 GCA_036384155.1 Micromonosporaceae bacterium | reverse complement strand
GCCGGTCTGGTGTTCTTCCTGCCGCTGCTGTCCTGGACCAACCTGCATCTCAACGAGCTGCCGTGGCTGCTGCTGTCCGGTCTGGAAGCCGCCTACTTCGCGCTGCTGGGTCTGCTGAGCGCGCTGGTCAGCCCCCTGGTGGACCGCCGCCGTTGGTCGTGGCCGGTGGTGACGGCGCTGCTGTGGGTGGGGCAGGAGGCGCTGCGCGACCGGACCCCGTTCGGTGGGTTTCCGTGGGGCCGGCTGGCGTTCAGCCAGGGCGATTCGCCGCTGCTGCGACTCGCCTCGCTCGGTGGAGCACCGCTGGTGACGTTCGGTGTCGCGCTGGTGGGTGGACTTCTCGTCGTCGCGGGGTGGCGCAACTGGCGTGCGGTGGGCCGCCCGGCGTGGCGCGCCCCGGCCTGGCTGGCCGCGGCCGTTGCGGTGGCGCTCGGCGGCTTGCTGGTCCCGCTCCGCGACGGGGTACGTGAGCGCCCGGTGACGGTGGCGATTGTGCAGGGCAACGTCCCCCGGCTGGGGTTCGACTTCAACGCGCAGCGGCGGGCGGTGCTCGACAACCACGTCGCGGCGACGGCCGACCTGGCCGAGCGCGTGGCGGCGGGGACGGAGCGGCGGCCGGACCTGGTGGTCTGGCCGGAGAACGCCAGCGATATCGATCCGCTGCGCAACCCGGATGCCGCGGCGGCGATCTCCTCGGCGGCGGACGCGATCGGTGCCCCGATCCTGGTCGGCGCGGTCCTGCGCGGGCCGGGTGCGAATCAGGTGCGCAACGCGGGGCTGCTGTGGCGGCCGGGAACCGGCCCCGACCAGGAGCAGACCTACATCAAGCGGCATCCGGTGCCGTTCGCCGAGTACATGCCGCTGCGGTCGATCGCCCGCCGGGTCAGCGCCGACGTCGACCGGGTGCGGTCGGACTTCGTGTCGGGCACCCGGCCGGGCATACTGCGGACCGGACCGGTCGTCGTCGGCGATGTGATCTGCTTCGAGATCGCCTACGACGACGTGGTGCGGGATGCGGTCACCGGTGGCGCCGAGGTCCTGGTGGTGCAGACCAACAACGCGACGTTCGACGAGGCGGAGGCGCGCCAGCAGCTGGCCATGGTGCGGCTGCGGGCGGTGGAGCACGGCCGCGGGGCGGTGATGGCCTCGACGGTCGGAGTGTCCGGGTTCGTCGGCACCGCTGGGCGGGTAACCGGGGCCACCGGGTTCAACACCGCCGAGGTGGTCGTCCGGGACATGGCGCCCTCGACGGCCCGGACGGTGGCGACCCGGGTGGGCCGGTGGCCGGAACTGGCCCTGGTGGGACTCGCCGTCGCGGTGGTGGCCGCGGCGGGGTGGCGGCGCCGGCGGGCCGACCGGGAGGCGGCGCAGTCGATGTAGGGGGGCCGGGCTTGGCTACGGGAGACGGCGGTGCGCGCCGGTATCCGGGCGTCGGGCGAGTCGTGGTCGTGCTGCCGACCTATAACGAGGCCGGGAACGTCGGCGGGCTCACCGAGCGGGTGCGGCGGGCGGCGCCGGCGGTGGACGTGCTGATCGCGGACGACAACAGCCCGGACGGCACGGGGCAGATCGCCGACCGGCTGGCGGCGCGGGACCGGCAGGTGCACGTGCTGCACCGGCCGGGCAAACAGGGACTGGGCGCGGCGTACGTGGCCGGCTTCACCTGGGCTCGGCAGCGCGGCTACGACGCGGTGGTGGAGATGGACGCCGACGGCTCGCACCGGCCGGAGGAGCTGCCCGGGCTGCTCGACGCGGCGCGGCGGGCCGACGTGGTGATCGGCTCCCGCTGGGCCCCGGGGGGACGGGCGGTCGGTCTGCCGTGGCGGCGGCGGGTGCTGTCCCGCGCCGGAAACCTGTACGCCCGGCTGGCGCTGGGCATGCCGGTGCGCGACGCCACCGGCGGCTACCGCGTCTACCGCATGCCCGCGCTGGAGGAGATGGGTTTCGCGTCGGCGCTGTCGCAGGGCTTCGCGTTCCAGGTGGAGCTGTCGCGGCGGGCGCGGCAGGCCGGCTGCCGGATGGCCGAGGTGCCGATCACCTTTGCCGAGCGGGAGAACGGCACCAGCAAGATGAGCTTGCCGATCATCGTGGAGGCGTTGCTGCGGGTGACGCTGTGGGCGGTGCGGGATCGGCGTACGGCCCTGCGGTGGGCGTTGGGACGTCCGGCGCGGAAGCTGGCCCGCTGGCCGTGACGGGACGTGTCATGCTGGTGGGGTCGGCCAGGTACCCGGTGAGGTGACATGCCCCGAGCGATGCGGCTGCTGCCGCTCCTGCTGCTGGTCACGGCAGCGCTGGAAATCATGGTGTTCGTTCTGGTCGCCCGGGCGGTGGGCTTCGGGTGGGCGTTCCTGCTGGTGTTGCTGGCCTCGATGGCCGGGCTGCTGTTGCTGCGTCGGGAGGGCATCCGGGCGTGGCGCCGGTTCCGGGCTGCAGCCGAGGCCGGCCGACCGCCGGGCGGTCAGGTGACCGATGGTGTCGTGGGGCTGGCCGGTGCGGTCCTGCTGGCCGTACCGGGCCTGGTGACGGGCGCGGTCGGTCTTGCGCTCGCGTTGCCGCCGGGCCGGCCGGTGGCCCGCCACGCCGTGCAGCGCTGGGCCGAGCGACGGATGTCGGCGGCCGCAGCGGGCGGTCTGTTCGGTCCCCG
>DASVMV010000283.1:0-11450 GCA_036384155.1 Micromonosporaceae bacterium | reverse complement strand
GGGATCCGTTCTCGGGGCCGGCGCGAGCGCCGCGGTGAGCAATCCGAACTCGTCGACTCCCAACCGCCCGACGAGCTCGTCCGGACCGGCGAGCGCCGCCAGCCTGCGGGCCGTCAACGCCAACAGCTCGTCGCCGGCACCGTGCCCGAGGGTGTCGTTGACCTGCTTAAACCGGTCGATGTCCAGCAGCACGAGTGCGACGTCGCGCTCGGGCGAGAGGTCGCGAAGCATCCGGCCGCCGCGCTGCAGCAGGGCTCGCCGGTTCATCAGGCCGGTCACCGGGTCGTGCACCATCTCGTACGCCGACCGCTCGGTCAGCTCCCCCAGGTCCCGGTGCCCGGCGGCGTTGTGGAGCGCGACCGCCAGCGCCTCCCCGTACGCCGACAGGACCAGCTCATCGCGGGCCGCGGGAGCCAGCGGCCGGGAAAGTCGGACCCGCAGCTCGCCGACGGCCGTGCTGCCGACCACCAGGGACCGGCGCAGGTCGTGATCGTCGCCGTTCCCAAACCCATCGGGTTCGACCAGCAGGTTGCCGCCCGCCTCGACCCGGAACCGCTGGCCGGTGCCATCGGCACGGACAACGTCCAACGTGACCTGCTGCGCCCCCAACAGGTCGAGAGCGCCGGTGACCCCTGCGGCGGCCACCTCCCGCTCGTCGAGGGTGTTGAGGGCCGCCAATGCGGCGCCGAAGCGCCGCCACGCCCGGCCGTCTTCGCCCGCTCGCAGCCGCTGCACGTAGGTGTGCTGCAGCAGCAGCGCGGTGGGTGGCAGCAGGACCAGCCAGGCCGGCTGGTAGTGGATCGACGCCACCACGGCAAGGCCGACGATCAGGCTGCCGACGAACATCAGCGCCCGGGCCCGCAGCAGGCCGAGCACCACTACGTCGAACGGGGAACCCTGCGCCAGCCTGATGGACGCTGCGGACAGCACGGCGGTCGTGCCGAAGTAGGCCGCGGCGCCGCCGCCGAGCGCGGCTGCGACCGCCGGCGTCGGGGCCTCGCCGACCACGGCGCCGAGCGCCGCGGCGACGGCGACCGCTACTGCGGTCGCCACGGCGACCGAAGCCGACGTGCGCAACACCTCGACTGGGGTGCGGTCACCGAGGAAGAGCGCCAGGAGGATGCCGGCAAGCCCGGCACCCACGAACGCGGCTGCCGGGAGCCATCCGCCGGGTACGAGGTAGAGGCCGACGATGAGCGCGGCCTCCCCCCAGCCGGCGCTGGCGCTGCCAGCGGCCACCCGCACCCGCAGGCCGGCGAGGATGGCGACCATGGTCGCGGCCGCGACCAGCCCGACCCGGGCCACCGGAGGCAGTGGCCCGATGGCGGGCGGCGCGGCTGCGGTGGCGAGGCCGACAGCGGATGCGACAACCGCGGCGGCGGTGAGGGCAGCGGTCAGGATCAGGGCCGGGCGGGGCAGATCGCTCACCCCGGACCGGTCAAGAAGTCCGCGCGCCCGGATCATGGCTGGGCACCGCTCGGCCGCCCGCGAGACACGGCGGCGCGCAGCGCCGGCCGGACCACGAGGCGTCGTCGATGGCCATCGCAGCAGGCTCCGGACCGCGCATCCATCGACCCCCCTCTCGCGACGGCAAACTTCGGGCCCCCGGCGGAAGGCTAAGCCAAACCGCGGGAGTGCAACAGGGGGCCGGTGCGTACCTGACCGGCCTGCCGCCGCACCGTCAGGCGTTGCCGCAGGTAGGACGGCTGATCGCGGCTGCGGTAATTCTCGTCATCGCGCACCCTCGTCAGGGCTCGCACTCATCAGGGCCCGCACTCGTCAGGGCTGGGCCTCTTCAGGGCTGGCCCTCGTCAGCGCCCGCCGTCGTCACTGCCCGTCGGCCGGCCCGTCGCCGGGTCACCGTCCTCGGATGCCTGCTGCTGCCCCGGAAACCGGTCGGGCAGCCGACGCAGCCGGGCGTTCATGTTGCGGATCAGCAGCACCGTGGCGGTGGCCAGCAGCACGATGAGGAACAGTCCCATCGGCCCGGCCAGGCCACCCGTGCGGGTGTCGCCGAAATTGTTCTCGGCGAGCACCTGGACGGCGGTCAACATTGAGGGCCTCCTACGGTCTGCCTCCCACCGTACGCCGCCTGCACGTCAGCGGGCATGGGCGGTCTCCCGCACGCCGGCGAACAGGTCGGACTCGGGCACCGGGCTGTCGACCATCGAGCGGGCCAGCTGGAAATCCTCGGTCGGCCATGCCCGTTGCTGCAGCTCCATCGGCACCTGGAACCAGAACCCGTCCGGATCGACCTGCGTGGCGTGGGCCCGCAGCGCGTCGTCCCGGACCGGAAAGTACGCGGCGCAGTCGACGCGGGTGGTGATCCGGGGACCCTTGTCCGGTCGCTCCTCCCAGCGCTGGAGCCATTCGCCGTACGGCGACTCGAGCCCGGCCTCGACCATCGCCTCGTGCAATGCAATGATCTTGGCCTTGGAGAAGCCGATGTCGTAGTAGAGCTTCAGCGGCTGCCACGGCTCGCCCAGGCCCGGGTAGCGGTCGGGATCGCCGGCCGCGTCGAAGGCGGCCACACTCACCTTGTGGCACATGATGTGGTCCGGGTGCGGATAACCGCCGTCTTCGTCGTACGTGGTCACGACGTGCGGACGGAACTCCCGCATCAGGCGCACCAGCGGCCCCGCCGCGACCGCCACGTCTTCCAGGGCGAAGCAGCCCTCGGGCAGCGGCGGCAGCGGGTCGCCCTCGGGCAGGCCGGAGTCGACGAAGCCCAGCCACGCCTGCTCGACCCCGAGGATCGCGCGAGCGGCGTCCATCTCGGCACGGCGGATCTCGCCGATGTTGGCCCACACGTCGGGGCGGTCGAGCTTGGGGTTGAGGACGCTGCCGCGCTCGCCACCAGTGCAGGTGACGACGAGCACCTCGACGCCCTCGGCGACGTACTTGGCCGTGGTCGCGGCACCCTTGCTCGACTCGTCGTCGGGGTGCGCGTGGACGGCCATGAGGCGGAGTTGCTCTGCCAAGGTGTGCTCCCCATGTGCGCCCGGACCGGCAGCCGACCCGGATTACCTGCCGAAGCCGGTGCGGAAACCGGCTGAGAAGATGGACCTTGCCATTCTGGCCGATGCCAGTGACATAAAGCGCAGGAGAATCCGCCCGGTGACCGAGACGCCCGCCACACCGCCGCCCGGCACCCCGCCCTCTCCGCGTGGCGCCCCGTCCTTTCCGCCCGGGCGGTACGGCCGGCGCAGAGCGCAGCGCCCGCGACGGACCTGGGCGATAGCCCTGCTCGTGGTTGCCGTCCTCGCGGTGACCAGCCTGGTCGCGGTCCGTCTCTACCGGATGTACGGCGACCCGGTGTACCGCGCCGACGTCATCACCTACACCGACGCGACCGACACCCAACTGGTCGTGACCTTCCGGGTCACCCTACCGCCGGGGGGAGCGGCGAACTGCGTGCTGCGGGCCCGGGCCCGGGACGGCGCCGAGGTCGGCCGGGCGGAGGTACGGGTCGACGCGCCACCGGGTCAGACCCAGGTCACCACCAGCCATCGACTGGCCACCAGCCGCCGGGCGTTCGTCGGCGAGGTGCTGCGCTGCCGTCCCCCCGCTTGATCGGGACGCACCCGACGCCCGGCCGGCCGCCGGACAAATGTCGGGACCCGGGGGTGTACTCCGCTGGTACGTTGGTAATTCGACTCTCAACGCCCGAACGTCCCGACTGAGGTGATCAACTGTGTCCACGCCTGACTCCGCGGCTTCCGCCACCTGGCTGTCTCAGGACGCGTACGACCGGTTGAAGGCGGAGCTCGACGCGCTGATCGCCGGCCGGGCCACCATCGCGGCTGAGATCAACGCCCGGCGCGAAGAGGGCGACCTGCGGGAGAACGGCGGCTACCACGCCGCCCGCGAGGAGCAGGGCAGGCAGGAGGCGCGGATCCGGCACCTGCAGGAACTGCTGCGTACCGCGCAGGTGGGCGAGGCGCCCACCGCCGATATCGTGGGTCCAGGCACCGTGGTCACGATCCACTTCGACGACGACACCGACGACCGGGAGACCTTCCTGCTCGGCTCCCGAGAGATCTCCGCGACGACCGACCTGACCGTTTACAGCCCGGAGTCGGCATTGGGCCAGGCCATCCTCGGTGCGCGGTCGGGTCAGACCGTCACCTACACCGCGCCCAGCGGCGCCGACATCAAGGTCACCGTGGTCGAATTCCAGCCGTACACCGGCTGAACCGACTCCGGCGACCGCCGAGGCAGCGGTCCGCTATGTCAAGGCCCCCGACCGACGCCGGTCGGGGGTCTTCGCGTCTCGGGGGCCGCCCTACGCGTTCAGCGACGGCTCGGCGAAGGCGACGATGTAGCCGCTGTCGCGCAGCGCGGTGACCAGCGCGTCGGAGTGCTCGGCGCCCCGGGTTTCCACCGACAGGGCAACCTCCACCTCGCCGAGGCGCAGGTGCGGGTTCTGCCGCTGGTGCTGTACGTCGACCACGTTGGCCCGGTGCTCGGCGATCTGGCTCAGCAGCAGCGCCAACTGCCCCGGACGGTCGGCACACCGCACCATGAACCGCAGATAGCGTCCGGCCGCGGCCAGGCCATGTTCGATCACCCGCAGCAGGAGCAGCGGGTCGATGTTGCCGCCGGACAGCACGGCCACCACTGGGGCGGCCACGTCGACCACCCCGGCGAGCAGGGCGGCCACCCCCACCGAGCCGGCCGGCTCGACCACCAGCTTTCCCCGCTCCAAGAGCATGAGCAGGGCCCGGGAGATGTCCTCCTCGGACACGGTCACCATGTCGTCGACCAACTTCTCGACGTGGGCGAAGGTGAGGTCGCCCGGGCAGCCGACCGCGATGCCGTCGGCGATGGTGGCGTACGACGACAGCCGCACCGGCGCGCCCGCCTTCAGCGACGGCGGGTAGGCCGCGGCCCCGGCGGCCTGCACGCCGATGATCCGTACGTCGGGGCGCAGGGCCTTGGCGGCGACGGCGATCCCGGACACGAGCCCACCGCCGCCGACCCCGGTGACGATCGTCCGGACGTCCGGGCACTGCTCCAGAATCTCCAGCCCCACCGTGCCCTGGCCGGCGATGACATCGCGGTGGTCGAAGGGATGGATCAGCACCGCCCCGCTCTCGTCGGCGTACGCCTGCGCGGCCACCAGCGCCTCGTCGACGGTGTTGCCGGACAACTCGATCCGGGCGCCGTACCCCTTGGTGGCCGCCACCTTTGGCAGCGGCGCGTTGATCGGCATGAAGACGGTCGACTGAATGCCGAGCAGCCCCGCGGCGAGCGCAACCCCCTGCGCGTGGTTACCCGCACTGGCCGCCACCACTCCGCGGGCGCGTTCGTCCGCCGACAGGCGGGAGATCCGCACGTACGCTCCGCGCACCTTGTAGGAGCCGGCCCGTTGCAGGTTCTCGCACTTGAGCCAGGCCGGGCCGCCGAGGACGGCGCTGAGCGGCCGCGAGGGTTCGAGCGGCGTCGTCCGGACGACATCCGCGAGCAGTTCCCGCGCTGCCTGGACGTCGGCGAGTTCGAGCAGGTCCGTCATACCCCGATCGTGCCACCCCGAGGGTCAGACTCCACGGGGGACGCGACCGTCATGCCGGGCATCACCGGGGCGGCCGGACCACCGGCAGCGATCCGCTGGGCCTGCGCCGTGGAGATCCGACGCACGAGCACGATGAGCGCGGCCGCGGCGACGATGCCGGCGAGCAGGGTGAGCAGGTTGGGCACGAGCGCACCGCGGTAGTAGTCCACGTAGCGCTGGTAGTCGGCCGGCCCGGCCAGGTCGGTGGGCAGCGCGTCGTACCGCGCCACGTCGAGCCGGGCCAAGGCCTGGCCGACGAGGGAGTAGACCAGCCACGCGGCCCACCAGACGCCGACCAGCCCCGGGGTGCGGGACTGCGCGAGGCTGCCCCGCGCGGTGTCCGCCATCACCCGGTACGGAATGACCAGGTTGGCGAAGGGGATGAACCAGCCACCGATGGCCCAGCCCGCCCGCATGCGCGGCTGAGCCTCCGGGAAGGCGTCGACGTTCTTGCGCGCCCGGTAGAACCAGACGATCACCACCACGGCGGCGCCGATGGAGGCAAGCAGGAGCGGGATGGCCAGGACACCTTCGGCGACGGCCGCCTGGTTGAGCAGGTCGGGGTCCTCGTTGGCCTTTGCCCGCTGAGCCAGGGTGCGGCCGACGATCGGCCACACCGACAACACGGCGTCGAGCAGGACGGTGACCACGACGGCTGCCGACGCCGCGATGCCGATACCTCGGACCGAGTATGTGCGCACGACTAAGCCTTCCGTCGATGTGTGGTGCGCACACGCTAGTTGTTCAGGTCCCGGCCGTCGACCCCGTGCCGACGCGGGGATAGCCGGGTGCGTGGCGGGCCCACGGCGCCGCCAGCTCGAACTGGCCGGCGACGGCCAGCAGCAGCAACTCGGAGCCGGGTGGCCCGACCAGCTGCACGCCGACCGGCAGCCCGTCCGGACGCCTGCCCATCGGGACCACCAGCGCCGGTAGTCCGGCCACGTTCCACGGCGCGGCGAAGGGGGCGTAGCGCATGTTGGCCGCCATGTTCGCCCGCCACGACCGCGCCGCCCATCCGTCGGCCGGTAGGGGCGCCGCGGCCAGGGCCGGCGTCAGCAGGACGTCGACCGAGTTGTCGGCGAAGAAGCCGACGAACCGCTCCTGCAAGGCGGTGCGGTCGCTCTCCCGCACGTATCCGCGCCGCAGCGCCCACCGGCCGACGGCGATGTGCCGGCGGGTCCGAGATTGCAGCGCGGCCGGGTCGACACCAAGGAACTCGGCGTCGCGGGCCGCGGCGCCCACCCAGGTGCCGATGGTGCCGCGCAGGCCGAGCGCGGTGGGATAGACCGGGTCGAGTGCGACCGCGTCGTGGCCCGCGGCAACCAGGAGGCGCGACGCGGCGGCGACGGCGTCCCGATTGGGCCGGTCGGCATTGACTCCGCGCAACGGCGACCGCGCGGAGACAGCGACCCGCAGGGGTTGCGGCGGCGCGAGCTTGCCCGGCTGCCGGCCCGCCAGCACGGCGAACCCGACGGCCGCATCGGCGACCGTAGTGGCGAGGATGCCGTGCTCGGTCAGGCCGAACCAGTCCTCGGCGCCGAGTTGGCAGGGCACGACGCCGCGCCCGGGCTTGAGCCCCACCAGCCCACAGCAGGCCGCCGGGATCCGGATGGAGCCGAGCCCGTCGTTGGCGTGGGCGATCGGCACCTGGCCGCTGGCCACCGCCGCCGCGGCGCCACCCGACGAACCGCCCGGGGTGCGGTCGAGGCGCCACGGGTTGCGGGTCACCGCAGTATCGTCGTCGGTCGTTCCCCACAATCCGAGTTCGGGCATGCGGGTGGTTCCGACGATCACCGCCCCGGCACCACGCAACCGGCGTACGACCTCGTGATCGTCCTCGGCGACGGCCGAGCGTGCGGCGGCCGAGCCGTGCCAGGTCGGTACGCCCGCCACCGCGGTGTTCTCCTTGACCGCGATGGGCACGCCGGCCAGCGGCAGGTTGGCCAGGTCGTCCTGCTCGTCCACCTTCTCCGCCTCGACCGCGGCCTGCCCGCCGCGGACCGTGCGGAACGCGGACAGCTGGGGGTCGACCCGGCCGATGTGCTCGAGGTGGTCGGCCACCACCTGGGTCGCCGTGGTGTCCCCTCGGCGCACCCCCCGGGCGATCTGTTTAGCGGTCGCGCCCACCCACGTCGGCATGATGTCCTGCACGCCACCCTCCCCGAACCCGCGGTCAGCCGAGCGCCTGCTCCAAATCGGCGAGCAGATCGTCGACCGTCTCGATGCCGACCGACAGTCGCACGAGATCGGCGGGAACTTCAAGCGGCGAGCCGGCCGCACTCGCATGGGTCATCCGGCCCGGGTGCTCGATCAGCGACTCCACCCCGCCGAGCGACTCGGCGAGGACGAAGAGCTTCGCCTGGTTGCAGATCTCCACGGCGTGCGCCTCGCCGCCGGCGGCACGGAACGAGATCATGCCGCCGAAGCGGCGCATCTGCTTGGCCGCCGTCTCGTGGCCGGCGTGGTCGGGCAGTCCGGGATAGATCACCTGGGCCACCTTGGCGTGCCCGTCGAGGTAGGCCGCGATCCGCTCCGCGTTGTCGCAGTGCCGGTCCATCCGTACACCGAGGGTCTTGATCCCGCGTAGGGTGAGCCAGGCGTCGAACGGACCGTTGATCGCGCCCATCGCGTTCTGGTGGTAGCGCAGGTTGTCGCCCAGGCCCGCGTCGGCGGCGATCAGCGCGCCACCCACCACGTCCGAGTGCCCGCCGATGTACTTGGTGGTGGAGTGCACGACCACGTCGGCGCCGTGCGCGATCGGCTGCTGCAGGTACGGCGAGGCGAAGGTGTTGTCGACGACCAGCAGCGCTCCCGCGTCGTGCGCGGCGGCGGCGAGGGTGGCGAGGTCGGCGATGCCGAGCAGCGGGTTGGTCGGCGTCTCCACCCAGACGATCTTCGTGGCGGGCCGGATGGCGGCGCGGACGGCGTCGGTGTCGGAGACCTTGGCCGGGGTGTAGTCGAGCCCCCAGCGCTCGGCGACCCGGGCGAAGAGGCGGTACGTGCCACCGTACGCGTCGTCCGGGATCACCACGTGGTCGCCCGGCTTGCAGACGGTGCGCAGCAGGGTGTCCTCAGCCGCCAGGCCGCTGGCGAAGGCGAGCCCGACCGGTCCTCCCTCCAGCGCGGCGAGGCACTCCTGGAGCGCGTCCCGGGTCGGGTTGCCCGACCGGCTGTACTCGTAGCCCAGACGAGGGGCTCCGACGGCGTCCTGGGCGTAGGTGCTGGTCTGGTAGATCGGCGGGATCACCGCGCCGGTGCGGGCTTCCGGTTCCTGGCCGGCGTGGATGGCAAGCGTCTCGAAGCCGTACGTCATTTGTGTGAGGCTAGTCTGCCCAGATGGCATGCGTGTTCTGTGGCATCGTCTCCGGCTCCGTGTCGGCCTTCCGGGTCGCCGACGACGCGGCCGGGATCGCTTTCCTCGACACCCGCCCGGTCTTCCGGGGGCACGTCCTGGTCGTGCCCCGGCCCCACGTCGAGACGCTGGCCGACCTGCCCGGCCGCGACGTCGGCGGATACTTCCGGCTGGTGCAGCGGCTGGCGACGGCCGTCGAATCCGCCCTCGGTTCCGGTGGCACGTTCGTCGCGATCAACAACAAGGTGTCCCAGTCGGTGCCCCACCTGCACACCCACGTGGTGCCCCGCACGAAGGGCGACGGGCTTCGTGGCTTCTTCTGGCCCCGCACGAGGTACGAGTCGGACGCCGAGGCGCAGACGTACGCCGACAAGATCGCGGCGGCCCTCGCCCCGCCCTCCTCGCCGATCTAGGGCAAAGTGCTGTTAGTTGATCTCTAATCACAACCCTTTGCCCTAGATCGAGGGGGTCCGCGGCGGACGGGCGTCGGCGACGGACGGGCGTCGGCGGCCGCAGGGCGGGTAAGGATGCGGGCGACCCCGGCGTTGCACCGGCTGAAGTGGTATGAGAGGAGTCCCACCGTGTTCCTGCGCCGCATGAAGGCCGAGATGCCCTCGCCCGACCAGGCCCTGCCGGGCCGCCCCATCCGCATGCCGGTCGCCGACCGGCACGAGGTGCTCGGCTCGTCGCTGCAGGGCCCGTGGCCGGAGGGCGCCGAGGTGGCCGTGTTCGGGATGGGCTGCTTCTGGGGCGCCGAGCGGCTGTTCTGGCGGCTGCCTGGCGTGTACAGCACGTCGGTCGGCTACGCCGGGGGGATCACCCGGAACCCCACGTACGAGGAGGTCTGCTCGGGCATGACCGGGCACGCCGAGGTCGTGCAGGTGGTCTACGACCCGGCGACGATCAGCTACGAGGATCTGTTGAAGGTCTTCTGGGAGAACCACGACCCGACGCAGGGCATGCGGCAGGGCAACGACGTCGGCACCCAGTACCGGTCGACGATCTACACCACGACGGACGAGCAGCGGGCCGCCGCCGAGGCATCCCGGGAGGCCTTCGCGCCCGTGGTGCGGCAGGCCGGTCGGGGCGAGCTCACGACCGAGATCGCTCCGCTCGGGGAGTACTACTACGCCGAGGACTACCACCAGCAGTACCTGGCTCCCACCAAGAACCCGAACGGCTACTGCACCCACGGCCCGACCGGCATGACCTGCCCGGTCGGCGTGGCCAGACCAGACGTCTAGCCTTACCTACGCAGGCACCGCTGCTTCCGCGACGTCCGAGAGGACCGTAGATGGCGGCCGTCGCCTTTCACTCGCGTACGGTTTGCGCGAGGACCGACCCCTGGTCCGGTTCGGCGGCGGCAGCCGCATTGACGAAGTCATTCACGAATTGCGAGACCTCGTCGCGGGGTAACAGGCCTAGCCACGGAAGTTCATCAGTATGGGCGGCGGCCAAGGCATCACTCACGCACCTATTTTGGACCCCCAAACAAGCAAACGGCCGGACCTTACTTATCCCTGTGCAGATCGCTGTACAGTTTGCCCATGTCGATCCTTCACGACCCGCAGGAGGTCAGCGTCACCGAAGCCGCGCAGCGCGGCGTAGCTGGCCTCGTAGCGGCGGCGGAGCACGGTTCCGACATCGTCGTCACTCGTCGACAACAGCCCGTTGCCGCGGTCGTCAGCGTCCGGCGGCTCGCAGAGATCGAGCGGACCGCGGCGGACCTGCATGATCTCGCGTTGGTGCTCGTCCGCGCCGCGACCGACACCGGCCATCGGACATCGCTGGACGAGGTGCTAGGCGCCTTCGGACACACTCGTGAGTCATTGGCCCAACTTCCCGACGACGAGTAACCGTGGCAGAGATCTGGTTCACCGATGCCGCACTCGATGACCTTCGGCGGATCGGCCCGGACGCAGTGCCAAAGGTTCTCAAGAAGGTCCTGCTGCTAGCAGAGGACGCCGAAACCGGATATCCACTCGGCGGAGCGCTCGCCGGTTTCCGCAAACTCGTCGTAGGCCGCAACACCTGGCGGATCATCTATCGAATCACCGAAGACAAGGCGATCGAGGTGTGCGAGATCTGGGCGGCCGGCACCCGCGCCGACGCCGAGGTCTACCGGGAAGCGACCGCCCGCCTCCGGGCCGCCGGCTCTACCCGACCGGAAATCGTGCAGCTCGCAGCAGTCATCGAGCGGCTCGGCCGGGTCGCGGGCGAGATCGAAACGGTGCGGGCACCGACCCGGGAGCCGGTACCCGACTGGCTCGCCGATCGTTTGATTTTCACAGTCGGGATGGCCCGCGAAGAGGTGGCCGCCCTCAGCCTGCAGGAGGCGGTGGACCGCTGGACCGACTTCATGAGCCGGCCCAGGTGACGACGGCACCACTTCCGCGCTCTCCAGTAGGTGATCCAAATCCGTTGCCGGCCCCGCCGCCGCTGGATAGGTTGGCGGTACACGGGAGAGGAGGTGGTCCAAGCTTTGTGTAGCAAACGGACTCGTGAGGTGGCTGTCCGCTAGCCGCTGTCCTTGACAGTTCTTCG
>DASVMV010000282.1:0-6043 GCA_036384155.1 Micromonosporaceae bacterium | reverse complement strand
CGGGAGATCCCGCACTACTACCTGACCGAGACCGTCGACCTGAGCGCGGCCATGAACTGGCTGCACGAGCGGAACCGGGAGCTGCCGGTGTCCCGGCGGCTCGTACCGGCGGCGCTGCTGCTCAAGGCGGCGGCGCGCGCGGCCGCCGCCGTACCGCAGCTCAACGGCTTCTGGGTCGACGACCGGGTCGTTCCGGGCAGCGGCGTTCATCTCGGCGTGGCGGTGTCATTGCGCGGCGGCGGCCTTGTCGCGCCGGCAATCCACGACGCCGACCGGCGTGCGCCGTCGGACCTCATGGCGGCCCTGCGGGACCTCGTCGCCCGCACCCGGGCCGGCCGCCTCCGCGGCGCGGAGATGAGCGATCCGACCATCACCGTGTCCAACCTGGGCGACCAGGGCGTCGAGTCGATCCTCGGGGTCATCTACCCGCCGCAGGTCGCGCTCGTGGGGTTCGGCCGGATCGTCGACCGGGTCTGTGCGGTGGACGGCCTCATCGGCGTGCGACCGGCGGTGACGGTCAGCCTCGCCGCGGACCATCGAGCCACCGACGGCGCCACCGGCGCCCGCTACCTCAACGCATTGGCACAGGCCCTGCAGAAGCCGGAGGAGCTGTGAAAACCATCGATGCCGAAAGTCTGGTCCGCGCCTGTGTCCGGGAGGTGGCGCCCGAGGCCGACCTCGACGCGCTGGCGCCCGACGCGGACCTGCGCGAGACGCTCTACCTCGACTCGCTCGACTTCCTGCGGTTCGTCGAACTGCTCAGTGAGGGCAGTGGGCGGCGGATCGAGGAGGAGGAGTACCCCCGACTCGGGTCCCTGGCCGCAACGATCGCGTTCCTGGCCGAGGCGGAGCGCTGACCGCCGGTAGCGCGATGACCGAACGGCCCGGAGCGCGGGCGGTCTGGCACTGTCCCGGTCCGGCACCCACGGTCAGGCTGGCCGTTAAGGAGGCGATCGTCATGCTGGATCAGATGGGACTGCCGGTGCTCGCGGGATTTGACGGGTCACCGGCCAGTGTTGCGGCGGTCGAACTCGCCGCGGACGAGGCGGCTGCCCGGGTCTGCCCGCTCGTGATCGTGCACGTGTTCGGCGGTCGGATCCGGCCACCGACCGAGACCTGCGCTCCGCCGTGGGACGACCCGGTCGCCACGTGGCGATGGCGGCTGGACCAGATCGCTTCCGCGATTTGCGCCGACCGCCCCGGCCTCGCGGTGGATAGCGAGCTGCTCGTGGGCGATACCACGGAGATTCTGCTCGACCGGTCCCGGGAGTCGTGCCTGCTGGTGCTGGGAAGCCGGCGACGCAGCGGCGTACCCGTCGGATCGGTCGCCACGCGGGTTCCGGAGCGAGCGGCCGTCCCGGTGATCGTGCACCGCCCGTTGGAATGGCGGTACGTGACGACCGGCCCGCGCCCGGTGCTGGTGGGCGTCGAGGCGGCCGCGGCGGCCGAGCCCGCCGTGTCGTTCGGCTTTCTGGAGGCGTCGCTGCGCGGCGCCCCGCTGACCGCCCTGCACCTCTGGTCGCGTCCGGCCCATGCCGCCCCAGCGGGCGTGCAGCCGGATGCGTACGGCTTCGCCGGCGTCCGGGCGGAGGAGGAGCGCAGGCTTGCGGAGGCACTGGCCGGATGGTCCGAGAAGTACCCGGAGGTGCCGGTGCACCGGATGGTCCGGCATTCCCTGGACCCGGCGGTGACCCTGGCCGAGGCGTCCCGCTCCGCGCAGCTCGTCGTGGTCGGTGCGGCCCAATCCCCGGGCCGGGGCCGGCTGGTGCTGGGCTCGGTCCACCAGACGCTCGCGGATCACGCCGGCTGCCCCGTCGCCGTGGTCCCGACCGACATCGAATTCGCGGAATAAGGTCCCGGCCCCGGATGTCCATCGGCCCTTCAGGCCGTCTATCTGGTGGCACACGCTGACGGAAGACCCCCTGGAGGCAGCCGTGGACAGTGTGATCCACACCTGGAACCTGGCGAAGAGCTACCGCGGCCGCCCGGCCCTGCGCGGCATCGACCTGGCCGTACCCCGCAACGTCGTTTTCGGCTACCTGGGCCCCAACGGAGCTGGAAAGACGACCACGATCCGGCTGCTGGCCGGGCTGATCCGCCCCACCGCCGGGCACGCGGAGATCTTCGGCCTGGACGTCGTCCACGAACGGGAGCAGGCGCAGTGCCGCATCGGCTACCTGCCGGGCGAGTTCGTCGCCTACCCCGACCTCACCGGCCAGCAGTACCTGCGCTACCTGGCACACCTGCGTGGCGGCGTCGACTGGTCCCTCGTGGAACGCATCGCCAAGCGACTCGACCTCGACCTGTCCGTCCGCTACGGCGCCATGTCCCACGGGAACCGGCAGAAGATCGGTATCGCCCAGGCGTTCATGCACCGGCCGGACCTGCTGATCCTGGACGAGTCGACCGCCGGTCTGGACCCGCTGATCCAGCGCGAGTTCCTCGGCATGGTGCGGGACGCACGCGACGATGGCCGTACCGTCTTCCTCTCCTCGCACATCCTCTACGAGGTAGAGGCGGTCGCCGACATCGTCGCCATCCTGCGGCACGGGCAGCTCGTCGTGGTCGAATCCGTCGACAAGCTCAAGACCCAGGCGGTACGCCGCATCGACCTCACGTTCGAGGGCGCGCCGCCCCTGGGCGAGCTGCGCGAAGTGCCGGCGGTCCGCGACATTCGCCTCAGCGGGTCGACGGCTCACCTGGTCGTCGAGGGCTCGACGGCACAGTTGTTCGCGGTGGCTGCGCCGCACCGGATCGCGCAGGTCGTCACCCACGAGCCGGACCTCGAAGAGATCTTCATGGCCTATTACGGACAGGAGGCCCAGCCGTGATGCTCCGCTCGGTGTTCCGCAAGAGCCTGCGCGACCAGCGCCGCGCCCTGGTCGGCTGGAGTATCGGCATCGTGCTCCTGATCCTTCTTGAGGCGGCGCTGTGGCCGTCGATCCGGGACATGCCCGACCTCAGCCAGTTCCTGCAGTCCTATCCCGAGTCGATGCGCAAGCTGTTCAACCTCGAAGACTTCGGGACCGGCACCGGCTTCCTGAACGCCGAACTCTTCAGCGCCATGCTCCCCATCCTGTTCATCGTCTTCGCCATCGGCCGCGGCGCCCGCTCGGTCGCCGGCGAGGAGGAGGCCGGGACGCTGGACGTGCTGCTGATGACCCGGGTCTCCCCGGTACGGCTCGTGCTGCAGCAGGCCGCCGCGCTCGCGACTGCCGTCTTCGCGCTCGGCACCGTTCTCTTCGCCGCCGTACTCGCCTGCTCTGCCGCCTTCGGCCTGGGCATTGGCGCCGCGGACCTCGCGGGAGGGGCGCTCGCGATGGTGCTGCTCGGGCTCGAGTTCGGCTGGCTCGCCCTCGCCGTCGGCGCCGCTACCGGACGGCGGGCGCTGGCCATCGGAGTTGCCTCCGCCGCCGCCGTGGCCGCGTACGTCCTGTACGTCGCGGGCCAACTCGTCGACGCGGTCAAGCCCTGGCAGCCGCTGTCGCCGTTCCAGCAGGCCCTCGACGGCGGCCCGCTCGGCGCCGGACTGCCGGCGGCGTACGGGTGGATGCCGCTCGCCGGCGCGGTGGTTGTCGCCCTCGTGCTGCCGGTGTTCAACGGGCGCGACATCGCCGCGCACTGACCGATCGCGGCACACCGACCGCCGGCTCTAGCGGGAGAGGTGCACCCGGCGGCCGGTGAGCGAACCGAGGTCGTCGCCTGCCGTTTCGAGCAGGCGGCGGCCGAGGTCCATCAGTGCCCGCGCCACGGCTATCTCGTCGCCGATCTCGGGCACGTCGGGCTCGTCCGGGTCCAGCACGGCCCGCCCGACCCCGACCAGCCGGTTGCCGATGTCGTCGTGCAGCGACGCTTCGGCGTACGTGCGGCCGGCGCGTTCGCCGATCATCACCTCGACGGTCCAGCGGTTGACGGCGTTCATCACGATCTCCCTAGGCTCGGGCAACTGACGGCGCCGGGGGTTTCGCCGCGCGTCAGCCCTTCTTGCCAGTTAGGACCTTGCCGTTGCCCACGGCGATCGGGATCTCGCGGGACTTCGGTACCATCTCGCCGATCGCGACCCGCACCTCGAGGATGCCCTTGTCGTAGCCGGCCTTCACCTGGTCCTCGCGCGCCCCTGCGGGCAACGGGATCTGACGGTAGAGCGAGCCGTACTGGAACTCGGAGTGGACGGTCTTGCCGTCCTCCATCTTCCGTTCCTCGGTGCGCTCCACCTTGATGCGCAGCGAGCCGTCCGCCACGACGACGTGGATGTCCTTCTCCGGGTCCACGCCGGGCAGCTCCGCGCGGACCACGTAGTCCTTCCCGTCGAGGAACTCCTCGATCCGGATGGTCGGCCCGCCCAGCGGCAGCCAGGCCAGGCTCGGCCAGTCCATTGAGAAGAGGCCGCGTGACCGCAGAGTAGGCGTACTCATCTGACCCTCCTTTCGTCGACTGGTCCTTCACTCCCATCCGATCACCGCCCGGTCGCCGTACGCAGGGGCGAAAGTCCCGGGCGAGTAGGCGGACGGCCCCAGCGTCGGCACCCGCCGCCGTAGGGCTACGGCCTGCCGCGGAACTTCTCCCGAACGTCGTCACCGACCCGGTTGAGCCCGGTCGCGACCGCGTCGGCGACCAGCCGGCCGACCTCCCGGACGTCGGTGCGGACCGCCTCGTCCTTGACCGCGCGGCCGGTGGCCTCGAAGGCGTCCTCGACCTTCTGCCGCAGGGTGGCCAGCGCTCCGGACAGCTCACCGTCCGTGGCCTGTTCCAGATGCAGCTTGAGCTTGAGTCCCAGGGCCTCGAGCCGGTCGGACAGCTCGGTCCACGTTGTCTGTCTGTTGTCCATCAGGTTCTCCTCACCATCACCTACACACAAGCGCACCGTAGGCCGGGGGTCGCCACCGGCGCACGAGTCGTTGGCCCCGCCGGCCGCGGTCCGACAGACCTGTGCGCGGCCGGGCCGCGGCCGGCGCAGGCTCGCTCGGCCCGTTCGGCCCGGTGGCGACGCGACGTTGGACCGTGCCGGCCAGGGCTTACGACATCTAACGTCGAAGGTGAGGAAGCCGACCGACCAGCCGGCGATGCAGCCACAGGAGCAGCTCGCCGGCCAGCTGAGGGGTGGTCGTGATGCGCAGGCTCACCGTACTGGCGGCAACGCTGGCCGGCGCCGTCGTTCTCGCTGCTTGCGGCGGCGGTGGTGGTGGCGGTGGGAGCGGTGCTGGTGGCGGCGCACCGACCTCGCCGGCCCCGGCCGCGTCGCAGTCGGGCGCTACGCCACCATCGGGTCACCCGTCAGGGTCGCCGACCGGCGCCACACAACGGCCGTCGACGGCTAACTGGGGCAGCAGCCCGGTCACCGTGACCCGGCATCTCGCCGTACCGCCGGTGCCGGTGCTCAGCCGGATCCGCACCGCCGCGCATCCAGAGGGCGGGTACGACCGGATCGTGTTCGACTTCGTCGGCGCGCTGCCCGGATACACCGTCCGCTACGTCGACGAGGTTCGCGAGGATGCGTCGGACCGCCCGGTGACCATGCCCGGACGGCGGTATCTCCTGATCGTGTTCACTCCGGCGCAGGCGCACACCGACGCCGGCGCGGTAACCGTCCGGGCCGGGATCCGGGCCCTGAACTACCCGATGCTGCGCGGCTACGCCCAGGTGGGTGACTTCGAGGGGTACGTCTCGATCGCGCTCGGCCTCGACGACGTGGTCGGCTTCCGCGTGGGCGAACTGCCCGGCCGGATCTATCTGGACGTGGCGGCCTGAGAGGAGGCTGAGGGGGATGCGCGGCCGGACTGACGTGGCACTACGTGACCTGGTCGATCGGGGCGTTCTCACGGCGGGCCAGGCGACCGAGGTACGGGCCGCGTTGACCCATGCGAGCCAGCCGGTTCGCGCCGGCCGGTGGTGGGCCGAACTGGCCGGGTACCTCGGTGGCGTACTCGTGTTGGGTGGCGCTTTCCTGCTCTCCGCGGCGGCGTGGGACCGGCTGACCGATCCGGTCCGCGGTGCCCTGCTCGTCGGTATAGCGGTGGCGTTGAGCGGCGCCGGTATGGCAATC
>DASVMV010000281.1:0-11325 GCA_036384155.1 Micromonosporaceae bacterium | reverse complement strand
CCGAACGGGCCCCCTCCGCGTCGGCGGAGGGGGCCCGTTTCACCGGCCGGGGCGGCTCAGCCCTTCTGCTCGATCTCGCCACGCATGGTGACGAACTCGGACTGCAGGTCCGCGGCGGACTTGAAGTAGATGATGATCATGCCGAGGCTGCCACGGTCGGCCCAGACGCAGACGCCGACCGGGACGTCGTCGGCCTTACCGTCCCCGCACCTGGCGTCGCCGCCCAGCGGGCCGGGCTCGACCGTCTTGAACTCCTTCACCGCGAGCTCGGTGGAGAGATCCTTGGTGGCGCTGTCCAGCTCGCCCTTCGGGTTGGCCATCACGCCGGACGCAGCGGCGATCATGACCAGATCCTTCTTCGCCGGGTTGCCGTAGAAGCCACCGGCGGTGCTGGTGGAGTCCGGCACGTCCTTCTTCATCTCCGCGAGCATCTGGTCGGCGGCGGAGGTCAGCTCCGGATCCGTCACCTTGGCCCGGCCGCCGAGCGTCGCCGGCGTGGCGACCCGGGTCTTGGTCGCGTCCACCACGTCGCCGACCTCGTCCTTGGCGGCGAACCAGAGCACCGCGGCGCCGCCCAGGCAGAGCACCACCACGACGGCAAGGGTGATCAGCAGGATCCGCCCGAGGTTCGACTTCTTCTTCGGCGGCGGGCCGGCCGGGGAGCCGTGCGGCTGGCCGGTCTCCAGATAGCCGTACTGCGGGGCCGGCTGCTCACTGCCGTAGCCGGCGCCGTACTGCGGGGACTGCTGCTCGGTCGGGTAGCCGCCGTACTGCTGGCCCGGCTGCCCGCCGTACTGCGGGCTGGGCTGCTGCGGCGCCGAGGGGTAGCCCCCGTACTGCGGGCCGGGCTGCTGCGGCGGCGGGTAACCGCCGGGCTGCTGCTGAGGCGGCGGGTAGGAACCGGGATAGGGGTTGGACGGCGGCTGGGACATGCGGCAGCTCCAGGTGAAGATCGGACAGATGATCCTAGTCAGGCCGGCCGACCGTCGCCGCCCGGCCGCCGTCGGGGTGACGAAATTGCGGCCGGTCCGTGACCCTGGCGGTGGAAATGACGATCGCGGTGGCCGGTCCGTGCGGGCAGGACGGCCGACCACCGCGATCGCGGGGGAGCGGGGGTGGGTCAGGCGGGCAGGCTGGCGACCCCACGCGGCAGGAACCGCCGGCCGGTGACCCGCTCGGAGGTGCCCGTCCGGTCCAGGTACGGCGTGACGCCACCCAGGTGGAACGGCCAGCCGGCGCCGAGGATCATGCACAGGTCGATGTCCTGCGCCTCGGCGACGACGCCCTCGTCGAGCATCAGCCGGATCTCCTGCGCCAGCGCGTCGAGCGCGTTCTGGCGCACCTGCTCGGCGGTCAGCGGCTGGTCGCCGACCACGAGCAGCTTGGCGACCTCCTCATTGACCTGGTCGTCGACCACGATCGGCTGGCCGGAGTCGGCGATCCGCTTGAGGTTCTCGCTGACCCCGAACCGGTCCGGGAAGGCGGCGTGCAGGGTGCCGCCCACGTGGTACGCGACGGCCGGCCCGACCAGCTGGAGCAGGGCGAGCGGGCGCATCGGCAGGCCCAGCGGGTCCAGCGCGCTGTTCGCCACGTCCAGCGGGGTGCCCTGGTCGACGGCGGCGAAGACGGTGCCGAGGAAGCGGGTGAGCAGCCGGTTGACCACGAACGCCGGGGCGTCCTTGACCAGCACCGAGGACTTCTTCAGCTGCTTGCCGACCGCGAACGCGGTGGCCAGCGTGGCGTCGTCGGTGCGCTCGCCACGGACGATCTCCAGCAGCGGCATCATCGCCACCGGGTTGAAGAAGTGAAAGCCGACCACTCGCTCCGGGTGCTCCAGGTCGGCGGCCATCTCGGTGACCGACAGGCTGGAGGTGTTGGTGGCCAGCACCGCCTCCGGCTTGACGATCTTCTCCAGCTCGGCCCAGACCTGCTTCTTGACGTTCAGGTCCTCGAAGACGGCCTCGATGACGAAGTCGGCGTCGGCGAAGACGCTCTTGTCCACCGAGCCGCTGACCAGGCCGTACAGCTTGGCGGCGGTGCCCTTGTCCATCCGGCCCTTGCTGACGGCCTTCTCGATCTGGGTGTGCACGTAGCCGACGCCCTTGTCCACCCGGGCCTGGTCCAGGTCGGTCAGCACGACCGGCACCTGGAGGCGGCGGGCGAAGAGCAGGGCGAGCTGGCTGGCCATCAGGCCGGCGCCGACGATGCCCACCTTGGTCACCGGGCGGGCCAGGGACTTGTCCGGGGCGCCGGCCGGCCGCTTGGCCCGCCGTTGTACCAGGTCGAAGGCGTACAGGCCGCTGCGCAGTTCCTCGGAGAAGATGAGGTCGGCCAGGGCGTCGTCCTCGGCCGCCGTGCCGGTGGCGAAATCGGCGTCCTTCGCCGTCTCCAGCAGATCGAGCGCCTTGTACGCGGCCGGGACCGCGCCGTGCAGCCGCTGGTCGAGGGTCTGCCGGGCGAAGTAGAGCACACCGGCCCACATGTCCCGGTCGACCTCTGGACGGGTGACGGTGACCTTGCCGCGCACCACGTCGGCCGCCCACTCCAGGGACCGCTCCAGAAAGTCCGCCGGCTCCAGCAGTACGTCGGCGACGCCCATGTCCGCGGCCTGCTTCGGCTTGAGCATCTTGTTCTGCATGAGCGGGTTCTGGATGATCACCTGGGTCGCGGCGGGGATGCCGATCAGGTTCGGCAGCAGTTGGGTGCCGCCCCAGCCGGGGACCAGGCCGAGCGACACTTCGGGCAGCGCCAACGCCGCCGCGCCGGCCGACAGCGTCCGGTAGTGGCAATGCAGGGCAAGCTCAAGGCCGCCGCCCATCGCCGCGCCGTTGACGAAGGCGAAGGTGGGGATCGCGCTGTCCTTCAGCCGGGCGAAGACGCGGTGGCCGAGCCGGCCGATTTCCAGGGCCTGCTCCCGGTCGGCCAGCAGCGGCAGGCCGGTGATGTCCGCGCCGACGCAGAAGATGTACGGCTTTCCGGTGATCGCGATGAAGGCGGGATTGGCGGCCATCGCGGCGGTTATCGCCTCGTCCAGGCTGGTCAGCCCCGCAGGCCCGAACGTGTTCGGCTTGGTGTGGTCCAACCCGTTGTCCAGGGTGATGAGGGCGGCCGGGCGGTCCAGCCCCGGTACGCTCACCTGGCGCAGCAGCGCCCGGGTGACGACCTCGTTCGGTGCCGCGAGCGCGCTCATTTGTTGCCCTCCCAGTGAGCTTCCTGGCTGGACCCCGTCCAGGCAGGGTTCTCCCAGATGACCGTCCCGCCCATGCCGATGCCGATGCACATGGCGGTGATTCCGTAGCGGACCTCGGGGTGCTCGGCGAAGTGCCGGGCCAGCTGGGTCATCAGCCGTACGCCGGACGAGGCGAGCGGGTGGCCGACGGCGATGGCGCCGCCCCAGGGGTTGACCCGGGGATCGTCGTCGGCGATGCCGAAGTGCTCGAGGAAGGCGAGCACCTGCACGGCGAACGCCTCGTTCACCTCGAACAGGCCGATCTCGTCGATGGTCAGCCCAGCGAGGCGCAGCGCCTTCTCGGTCGACGGGATCGGGCCGACGCCCATGACCTCGGGCTCGACGCCAACGAAGCCGTACGAGACGAGCCGCATGGCAACCGGCAGGCCGAGTTCGCCGGCGACGTCTTCGGCGGCGATGAGGCTCGCGGTGGCGCCGTCGTTGAGGCCGGCCGCGTTGCCGGCGGTGACCTTGCCGTGCGGGCGGAACGGCGTCTTCAGCGTGGCGAGCTTCTCCATCGACGTGTCCCGCGGCGCCTCGTCCACCGTGGCCAGTCCCCAACCCGTCGCCGGGTCGCGGACCGCCACCGGTACGAGGTCGTCCTGCAGCTTGCCGTTGGCGTACGCCTTGGCGGTCTTCTGCTGCGAGGCCAGCGCGTACGCGTCGGCGCGCTGTTTGGTGATGTGCGGCACCCGGTCGTGCAGGTTCTCCGCGGTGGCGCCCATGACCAGGGCGGAGGGGTCCACCAACTTCTCGGCCAGGATGCGCGGGTTGGGGTCTACACCCTCGCCCATCGGGTGTCGGCCCATGTGCTCCACGCCGCCGGCGATCGCGACGTCGTATGCGCCCATGGCGATGCCGCCCGCGACCGTGGTGACCGCGGTCATCGCGCCGGCGCACATCCGGTCGATGGCGAACCCGGGGACCGACTTCGGCAGGCCCGCGAGCAGAGCGGCGGTGCGGCCGATGGTGAGGCCCTGGTCGCCGATCTGCGTCGTGGCCGCGATGGCCACCTCGTCGATGCGCTCCGGCGGCAATTGCGGGTTGCGCCGCAACAGTTCCCGGATGCAGCGGATGACCAGGTCGTCGGCGCGGGTGTTGGCGTACATGCCACCCGCCTTGCCGAACGGGGTTCGGACGCCGTCGACGAAGACGACGTCCCGGACGGCACGGGGCACGGTGGGCCTCCTTGCGGCGAAGGGCGCGGTTCCTCGAATGCTACTCGCCGGTAACTATGCCATGCAGCACCTCCCTTGTGGTCCGGGCCACACCAGGCAAACTGGCCGCCGAACGCCGGTCCGGTATGTTGTCCCGGGATTCGTCGGGGAGGTTTGGCGTGAAGGTGCTCGTCGCGGGCGGCGCGGGGTTCATTGGCAGCACGGTGAGTTCGGCCTGCCTGGACGAGGGCTGGACGCCGGTGATCCTCGACAACCTGTGCACCGGACGGGTCGAGTTCACCCGCGACCGCGCGTTCTACCAGGGCGACATCGCCGATGGGCCGCTGATCGACCGGATCTTCGCCGAGCATCCGGACATCGCGGCGGTCGTCCACGCCGCCGCGCTGATCGTCGTGCCGGAGTCGGTGGCCCAGCCGCTGCGCTACTACCGCGAGAACGTGGCCAAGTCGATCGACTTCATCGAGCACATCCTGCGCAACGGCTGCCAGCGCTATCTGTTCAGCTCGTCGGCCGCGATCTACAAGCCGGGCGACGACTTCTCGGTCGACGAGACCTCGCCGATCGAGCCGCCCAGCCCGTACGCCCGCACGAAGGCCATGTTGGAGGACATCCTCGCCGACACGGCCGCGGCCACCGACCTGCGGGCGCTGTCGTTGCGGTACTTCAACCCAATCGGCGCCGATCCGGCCATGCGCACCGGGTTGCAGATCCGCCAGCCGTCGCACGCGCTCGGCAAGCTCATCAATGCGTACGAGGCGGACGAGGAATTTCTGATTACCGGCGTGGACTGGCCGACTCGGGACGGCTCGGGGATCCGGGACTACATCCACGTGTGGGACCTGGCGCGGGCACACGTGCATGCGCTGCGCCGGTTCGACGAGATCCTGCCGCCGGGTGGCGAGCGGTCCGCCGACGTGATCAACCTGGGCACCGGCACCGGCACGACGGTGCGGGAACTCGGCGCCGCGTGTCAGTCGGTGGCCGCGCGGCCGCTGCGGGTGCGGGAGACCGGGCCGCGGCCGGGCGACCAGGCCGGCTCGTTCACCCGGACGGAGCGGGCCCGGCGGCTGCTGGACTGGAAGCCGGAACTGAGCATCGCCGAGGCCATCCGGCATTCGATGCAGTGGGCGGCCAAGCGCGACCAGGTCATCACCGCTGGCTGACGGTGCGCGGCCGGCGGCCGGGCTACTTCGCCTCGATCAGCGCCGCGGCCAGTTCCTCGGCCACCAGGGACACCTGCCACGACCGGGCTCCGTAACCGCGTAGCATCTGCGCCACCGTGTCGCCGCTGATCTCCTCCGGCGGGGTCCAGGCCAGCCGCCGGACGGAGTCCGGAGCGATCAGGTTCTCCGGCGGCATCGTGTGCGCCTGCGCGATCGCGGTCACGGCGGCCCGGCACCGAGCCAGCCGCTCGGCGGCCGCGGGATCCCGCTCGGCCCACCGGTGTGGCGGTGGTGGTCCCTCGACCGCCGGAATCGTCGGCAGGGCGTCATCGGGCAGCGTGCGGGCCTCCTCGAGCGCCTCCAGCCAGGTGCGGGCGAGTCGCCGCACCGACCGGCCGCCGAATCCCGGCAGGGTCAACAGCGTGCGCTCATCGCGCGGATCGAGCTCCGCCGCCGCGATGATCGAAGCGTCGGGCAGCACGCGCCCTGGCGCTGAGTCGCGGCGTGCGGCGATGGCGTCGCGGGCGTACCAGATCGACCGCACCCGCGCCTGGGCCCGGGCGCCGCGCACCCGGTGTATGCCGGACGTGCGTCGCCATGGATCGGGACGCGCCGGCGCGGGCCGGCCGCCCCAGGCAACGAGGGCGGCGAACTCTTCGGCCGCCCACTCCGCCTTGCCCTGCCGTTCCAGCTCGATCGACAAGGCATCCCGCAGCTCGATCAGCAACTCGACGTCCAGGGCGGCGTAGGTGAGCCATGATTCGGGGAGTGGGCGGGTGGACCAGTCGGCCGCCGAGTGGTGCTTTTCCAGCTTGTGACCCAGCAACTGCTCGGTCAGCGTGGCGAGCCCGACCCGCTCGAAGCCGGCCAGCCGCGCGCCGAGCTCGGTGTCGAACAGCCGGCGCGGTCGCAGGCCCACGTCGGCCAGGCAGGGCAGGTCCTGCGTGGCGGCGTGCAGGACCCACTCGGCGTCCGCGATCGCCGCGTCGAGGGCACTCAGGTCGCCCAGCGGAAGCGGGTCGATCAGCACGGTGCCCGCGCCGGGCCGCCGCAGCTGGACCAGGTAGGCCCGCTGGCTGTACCGGTAGCCGGAGGCCCGCTCGGCGTCGATGGCCACCGGGCCCGTACCGGCCGCGAACCGCTCGATCGCCGCGGCCAGCCCGGCGGGGGTCGCCACCGGCGCGGGCGTGCCCTCGCGCGGAGCGAGGAGCGGCTTGGGCTCGGCGACAGCGGGGTCGGGTCGCGGGACTTCCGGGGCCGGCGCGGACGCCTCATCGATAGCTCGGTGGGGCGCAGCCCGACGCGACAGTTCGTCGGTCACCGGACAACCCTATGCGGCCCGTCTGACGACCATGCGCGGGTGGTCGGCGGGCGGGTTGAAATCCGCGGCGCACTTCCCGGCGGATCCGCCGGCTGCGGTACCGTCCAGTCGACGCGTCTCCGTCGCTCCAGGTGGCCGGCCGGCTGCGACCGTCGAGGGCGTCTCGGGGAGGGCGTCCATGACCAGTGCCGACCAGTCGCGGCCTGTCTTCCGGCCAGCCCAGCACGGCCCGGGTCATCCGATGCCGGACCTACCGCGCGGGCCGGTGGCCGGCGCCGCCTTCGCGCCGACTCCCGGGTTCCGCCCGGCCCACGATGGCTACGGCCGGCCCTCGGGCGAGTGGTACGGCCAGCCGCCGGGCCAGGGGTACGACCAGCCCTCGGCCGAGTCGTACGGCCAGCCGCCGGGCCAGGGGTACGACCAGCCGCCTAGCCGGTCGTACGGCCAGTGGCCCGGCCAACCATCGGGGTATCCGGCGGCCCCACCGCCGCAGCCGATCGCGTCGGCGGCGCCGACTGCGGTTGAACTCGGTCCGCCGGCTGCACATCGCAGCTGGTCGAGCATCGCCACCCGGCTCCTCGCGCTGGCCCTCATCGCGCTTCTCGGCTGGCAGGCGTACCAGATTGATCGGCTCTCCGGCCGGCTGCAGGACCTTGAGCGGGCACGGGCGGCGGACGCGGCGCGGGCCGGCGGGCTCGATGGGCGGCTCGGCGAGCTGGAGCAGCAGGCCGGCAAGGCATTCAACCCGGAGGCCATCTCCGCGGCCGTGCTGCCCAGCGTCTTCCGGGTGAGCGCGGGCCCGGTGACCGGCACAGCGTTCGCCGTCGGCAAGCCAGCCGCGGGCGGAGGAACCAACCTCTTCACCAACTGGCACGTGGTCGAGGCGGTCTTTCAGCGGGGTGAGCGCAAGGTCTTCCTCGAGCGAACCGGCCAGCGGTTCCCCGCCACCATTGTCCGCGTCGACAAAGAGCACGACGTTGCGCACCTCAGGACCGACGCCCGGTTCACCGGTCTGCGGGCCGCCCCCGCATCGGCCAAGTCCGGCCAGCCGATCGTCGTGGTAGGCGCACCGCTCGGGTTGGAGGACAGCGTCACGACGGGCGTGGTGAGTGCCCAGCGCAGCGTGCCCGAGCTGGCTGGACCGATGATCCAGTTCGATGCGCCGATCAACCCCGGCAACTCCGGCGGCCCGGTCGTCAATGGGGCGAAACAGGTCGTGGGGATCGCCACCGCGAAGCAGCGCGATGCGGAGGGTATCGGCCTGGCGGTACCGATCAAGACCGCCTGCGACCAATTCCACATCTGCTGACCCGGCGGCTGGTCCGATCCGCCCGGTAGCCACCGACCGACGCCTTGGAGGAGTTCATGTCCCAGCCCCCGACGGATCCCCGCAGCTGGAACCTTGCCGACCGGTGGCGGCAATCCGACGAGCGCGGCGTCGAGGCAACAGGGTCGGGGCGCGCCCCGGCTCCCCGTCCGCCGGACGGCGGGTGGACGGCGCCCAACGGAGAGCAGCCGCACCCGCCGCGCGTGCACGGGCGCGCGACCGCCCCATCCCACGTGTACGGGCAGCCGCAAGCCACGCCGCAGACGTACGGGCAGCCGCCCTCCGCTTTGCCATACGGGCAGCCGCCGTCCGCGCCGCAGGTGTATGGGCAGCGGACCGCCGACGCGCCGCAGGGGTACGGGCAGCCGACCGCTGGCGCGCCCTACCAGCAACCGGCGTCGATGCCGCCCGCGTACGAGATGCCGCAGCCAACGTCGGTGGACGAGTCACCGCGCTGGAAGAAGCCCGGCCCGGTCCTCATGGTGGCCCTGGTCGCGGTCCTGCTGTTCGTGCTGAGCGGAGTGATGGCCGTTCTGTTCTTCATGAAGTCGAGCGACCTGACCCGCGCCGAGGGCGAGCTGCGAAGTCAGGGCGCGCAGGTGGACCAGCTCAAGAAGGATCTGCAGACCGCCAACGACCGGGCCACCAAGACCCAGCAGGATCTGACCGGTACCAAGAACGCCCGCGACGAACTCGAGCGGCAGAAGCGGGTCATCTCCCGCTGTCTGAAACTGCTCGGCGAGGCGGGTAGGGCGGCCCGGGACGGCGACCGGTCGGCGTACAACGACGCGATCAAAGAGGCGGAGCCGGTCTGCAAGGAGGCCGACCGCTACCTGTAGCGGCGGTCAGCCCTCGGCCGTCCGGCCCCGGTCAGCCAACGCGGTGACCCCCGGCGGCGGCAGGCCCGCCGTGGACGCCAGCAGCGAGCACCAGGCCCTGAGGTGGGGAGCCAGATCGTCGGTCAGCGCCGTCCAGGACGCTCGTACCTCGATGTCGCCCGCGGTCGGTCGTCCGGCCAGCTCGCCGAACCGGGTGGACAGGGTCTGGGTGACGGTCCCGCCCAAAGCCGTGTGGCCGGCCCCCTCGGCGCCGAGCGCGTCGGTGAGCCAGGTCCAGCCGACCGTGGGCAGCAGATGGTCGGCGGCGAGATCAAGCTCGAGATCGGCGGTGACGTAGGTGACCAGCCGAAGCGTGCCCGCCCAGGCCTCGTGGCCGGCCGGATCGTGCAGCAGGACCAGGCGGCCGGTGGCGACCTCCTCGCCGCCCCGCACCACGGTGGCGGTCAGCGCGAACGCATACGGGGCGAGCCGCTGCGGCGGCCCGACCTCCTCCAGCCGGATCTCGTCGCGGGGGGAGACGGCGCGCAGGCCGGCCACCGCGCGGCGGAACGTCGGGGGCGGCACGGTCGCGGGGGGCATGCCCGCAGCGTAGGCGGCTGCCCCGCGGTGCGGGGTTCGGCACGCCGCTACGCCCGCCGTACAGCCGGCGTCAGTCCAATGGCACGATGGCGGCGATGACCACCACAGTGCCGGGCGGGGACGGACCCGCCGATTCGCCCTTCGTCCGCGCGTGCCGCCGGCAGTCCGTGCCGCACATCCCGGTCTGGTTCATGCGACAGGCTGGCCGGTCGCTGCCGGAGTACCGCGATGTTCGGGCCGGTACGTCGATGCTCGAAGCGTGCCGCCGCCCCGAGCTGGTCGCGGAGATCACCCTCCAACCGGTACGCCGCCACCATGTAGACGCCGCGATCCTCTTCAGCGACATCGTCGTGCCGGTGGCAGCGGCCGGGATCGATTTGGAGATCGTGCCCGGAACCGGACCGGTGGTGGCGGAGCCGCTGCGTACGGCCGCCGACGTCGAACGGCTCCGCCCGATCACGCCGGACGACGTGCCGTACGTAGACGAGGCCGTTCGCGCGCTGGTCGCCGAACTCGACGACACGCCCTTGATCGGGTTCGCCGGCGCTCCGTTCACCCTGGCCAGCTACCTCATCGAGGGGGGACCGTCGCGCACGCACGCCCGGACCAAGGCGCTCATGTACGGCGCTCCGCAGCTGTGGCATGCCCTCTGCACCAGGCTGGCCGAGATCACCCTGACCTTCCTGCGGGTGCAGGCGGCCGCCGGGGCCTCCGCGGTGCAGCTCTTCGACTCGTGGGCCGGCGCGCTGTCCGAGGCCGACTACCGGCGGTTCGTGCTGCCGCACTCGTCGGCCGTTTTGCGCGGGCTCGCCGACACCGGCGTACCCCGTATCCACTTCGGAGTGGGTGCCGGCGAGTTGCTCGGGGCCATGGGTGAGGCCGGAGCCGAGGTGGTCGGCGTCGACTGGCGTACCCCGCTCGATGCGGCCACGGAGCGGATCGGACCGGACCGGGCGGTGCAGGGCAACCTCGACCCCTGCGTGCTCTTCGCCCCCTGGTCGGTCATCGAAGTCGAGGTCCGGCGGGTGCTGGCCGAGGGCAAGGCCGCGCCCGGGCACGTCTTCAACCTCGGCCACGGGGTGCTGCCGGAGACCGATCCGGACGTACTGACCCGGGTCGTCGAGCTGGTCCACCGGTCCTCGGGCGGGTAGGCACCGGCCGCGTCACACCGGGCCGGGCCGGTCGCCGGCGGCGCCGACTCACCTGGCAGGGTGGATGTCATGCAGCAACGCCCGCGGATCGCGGTGGTGGGCGGCGGTGTCGCCGGCCTGGCCGCCGCCCTGCGACTGCGCGACCGGGCTCCGGCCGGCGCCGACGTCACCGTGTACGAGCAGTCTCCCGTCATGGGCGGCAAGCTGCGCACCTCAACCCTGGCCGGTTCGCCGGTCGAACTCGGTGCCGAGGCGTTTCTCACCGCGGATCCGGCCGGTGGTGAGTCCGCCGCGGTCGCGCTGGCCCGCCGGGTCGGACTCGCCGACGCCCTGGTTCATCCCAGAAAAGCGCCGGCGGCGCTCGCCGTCGACGGCGGGCTCGTACCGGTGCCGGCGGGCACGCTCGTCGGCGTACCGGGCGATCTGGACCGCGTGGCACCGGTCGCGCGGGTGGCCGCCGACCGGGACCGCGACGGCGGCCGTCCGTTGCTCGGTTCGACCGAAGACATCGCGGTCGGCGAGCTGGTCCGACGCCGGC
>DASVMV010000280.1:0-6236 GCA_036384155.1 Micromonosporaceae bacterium | reverse complement strand
CATGAAGGTGAAGTACAAGGAAACCGCCCGTGGGGGCCTGGCCGTCAACGTGATCGAGTGTTGAGGGCGCCCTGTGCGCGTTTCGGTCGGGTGTTACTGACTGCTAACCTATGGCGCCTGGGCGGCCGGCGCCGGCGCGCCCCATCGCCGCGTTGCGCGTTCCGCCCCCGTGAAGGATCGGCCACCGGGCGGGAGCACCATGGTTTCCAGGAGGGCCAGCGAATGTTCGCTGGTGCGGTGAATTGGAGGCGGCTGTGACATCGAGTGTCGTGGCGGTGTGGTCGCATCGCAACGCCTTGCGGTTGCTGGTCCGCCGAGACCTGGCGGTCAAATACCAGCAGTCGGTGCTGGGCTACCTGTGGTCGCTGATTGAGCCGCTGACGCTGGGCCTCATCTACTGGTTCGTCTTCGGCGTCCTGTACGGCACCGGCCGCCACCTCGGCTCGGCGGCGAACTCCTACCCCCTCTTCCTCATCACCGGGATCTTCGCCTGGCAATGGGTGAACGCGGCGATCATCGAGGCGACCACGGCGTTGACCGGGCAGGCGCGGTTGATCACCACGATGAAGGTGCCGCGCGAGGTGTTCCCGTTCGGCCGGGTCGTGGGCCGGTTCGCCGAGTACCTCGCCGGCCTGCCCGTCCTGGTCGGCCTGGCCCTCTACTTCCACCAGCTGAGCTTCGGCTGGCACCTGCTGGCCCTGCCGCTCGGCGTACTCATCGTCTTCACGCTGCTCACCGGGGTGTCGCTGCTGCTGTCGTCGCTGAACGTACTCATGCGCGACATCGACCGGTTCATGCGGCTGGTGACCCGGTTGCTCTTCTACGCGACGCCGATCATCTATCCGCTCAGCCTGGTGCGGAGGTCGGGGCTGCCCGAATGGGTGAAGGTGCTGTACGAGATGAACCCGCTGGTCGGTGCCTTCCAGCTTTTTCAGGCCGTCTGGTACCCGGCTGAGTTCCCGGGCCCCAAGCTGCTCATCGCGGCCGTAGCTGGAAGCGTGATCGTCCTCCTCGGCGGGGTGTGGGTGTTCCGCCGCCTCGAGGCCGCCGTGCTCAAGGAGCTCTAGTGACCAAGCCCATCATCGAGGCCCACGACCTCGGCATCTGCTTCGTCCGCAACCGCCGGCGCCAACTGCGGCTGCGGGAGATGGTCATCCACCGCGGCGGTCGCCAGCCCCGGGGCACCGAGTTCTGGCCGCTGCGCAATGTGACGTTCGACATCCAGCCGGGCGAGGCGGTGGGGGTTATCGGCCGCAACGGCACCGGGAAGAGCACGCTGCTGCGGCTGATCGCGGGCGTGCTGATTCCCGACGAGGGTTCCATCAAGGTCCGCGGCACCGTCGCACCCCTGCTGGAGTTGTCCGCTGGCTTCTCCAGCGAGCTCACCGGTCGGGAGAACGTGCACCTGGTCGGGTCGCTGCACGGCATGAGCGCGGCGTTCCTGCGGCGCAAGTTCGACGAGATCGTCGAGTTCGCCGGCGAGCAGGTGCGCAACTCGATCGACACGCCGGTGCGGCATTACTCCTCCGGCATGCAGGTCCGGCTCGGCTTCTCGGTGATCGCGCAGTTGCAGCACCCCATTCTGCTGGTCGACGAGGTGATGGCCGTCGGGGACGCGGAGTTCCGCGCGAAGTGCTACACCACCATCGAGCGGCTTCTCGCCGAGGGGCGCACGCTCGTACTGGTGTCCCACAACGAGGGGGACCTGACCCGGTTCTGCAGCCGGGGCCTGTACTTCGACGGTGGCCAGCTCAAGACGGACGGCACGGTCAGCGAGGCGTTGGACGCCTATAAGAACGTGGTCCGGGCCTGACGTCCGTACGGGGTCAACTGTCCGGATCGCCGGAAAGGCGACCTCCTCGGACGTAGGGTAAATCCGCGGCAAACATCCGCTTTTGCCGGATCCGGATGCGCCTGCGCGGCCGAGGAGCGGAACCATGCCCTTGATCAGCTTTGTCGTGCCGGTGCACCGGGTGCAGGGTTACCTGCGTCAGTGCCTCGACTCGATCCTCACCCAGTCGTTCGGCGACACCGAGGTCGTCGCGGTCGACGACGCCTCGCCGGACGGGAGCGGCGAGGTGCTCGCCGAGTACGCCGCCCGGGAGCCCCGGCTGCGGGTCCTCACCCTGAGCCGCAACGGCGGTCAGGGACCGGCACGGAACCGGGGCCTGGCCGCCGCCACCGGACGGTACGTCTGGTTTGTCGACAGCGACGACTGGCTGGCCGACGGCGTACTCCGGGCGGTCGTCGACCGGCTCCGCGAGACCGATCCCGACGTCCTGGTCGTCGACCACGACCGGGTGCACTGGGACGGCCGGGTCGAGCCGAGCGCCTGCGGGTCCCGCTTCCCCGCCGCTCCACCGGTGTTCGGCCTGCATGATTGGCCGGAGGCGATCGAGATCCTGCACGTGCCGTGGAACAAGGTCGTGCGCCGGGAGCTCATCGATCGCCTCGGCTTCCAGTTTCCCGCCGGGTGGTACGAGGACATCCCCTTCACGTACGGGGTGCTGCTGGCCGCCGAGCGGATCTCCCTGCTGGCCCGGGTGGCGGTGCACTACCGGCAGCGGCGCACCGGCGCGGCCACGCGTACCGCGGGCAGCGGCCACTTTGCGATCTTCCCGAATTGGGCGCAGGTCTTCGACACCTTCGACGACAGCCGGCCGGGCGCCCGGGAACTTCGCGCCCGCCTCTTCCGGCGCATGATCTGGCATCTGCTGGTGGTCCGCGGCAACGACGACCGGATGCCCGTCGAGCTGCGCGGCCGCTACTTCGCCGCGATGACCGCCCAGTACCACCGGTACCTGCCGTCCGGCGGTTATCCCCGTCCGGGTGGGATCGACGGGGTCAAGTTCCGGCTGGTCGCTGGCGCCCGGCACCGGACGTTCGAGCTGCTGCGGCTCGGCTTTCGGCTGTTCCGAACGGTACGCGCGAACACGCGCCCGCTGGCCCGCCCGGTGGCCGACGCCGCCCGCCGCACCGCGCGGATCGGCCGGATGGCGGCTGCCCTCGCCTACTACCGGGCGCAACTGCGACTGCCGATCGACCATTCGCTCGCGGTGTACGCGGCGTACTGGTACCGGGGCTACGCCTGCAACCCGGCGGCGATCTACGAGCGGGCCGCGGAGTTGGCGCCCGGCGTACGAGGAGTGTGGGTGGTACGCCGGGACCGGGCGGGCACGATACCGCCCGAGGTCGACCACGTGGTGGCCGGCACGCTGCGCTACTACCGGAGCCTGGCCCGGGCCCGGTGGCTGATCAACAATGTCAACTGGCCCAACTACGTCGTCAAGCGCTCCGGCTCGACGCACGTGATGACCCACCACGGCACACCCCTCAAGGTGATGGGGCTCGACCAGCAGGACTATCCGGGCGGGGTGCTGGACGATGACTTCGCCGGCCAGATGCGCCGCGCCGACCGATGGGACTTCAGCATCAGCGCCAACCCGTTCACCACTCAGATGTGGGAACGGGCCTACCCGTGCCGGTACGAGACGCTGGAAACCGGCTACCCCCGCAACGACCGGCTCGCCGCCGCCACGCCGGAGACGGTCGCCCGGGCCCGCTCCCGCCTCGGGTTCGGCGCCGCCGAACGGGTTGTGCTGTACGCGCCCACCCATCGCGAGCACCACCCCAGCTACCACCCGCCGTTCGACCCGGCCCAGTTCCTCGCCGCGCTCGGACCGGCAGGCCGGCTGCTCATGCGCAGCCACTACTTCTACGACCGGGCCCATCACCCGGACACCGGATGCGGGGCCGACCGGGTGCTCGACGTCTCCGACCACGCTTGCGTGGAGGAGCTGTATCTGGCCGCGGACGTACTGGTCACCGACTACTCGTCGGCCATGTTCGACTACGCCGTCCTGGACCGCCCGATCGTCCTCTACGCCCCCGACTGGCAGGCCTACCGCCTGGTACGCGGGGTGTACTTCGATGTGACCGCCGAGCCTCCCGGCGCGGTCGCCCACACGTTCGCCGACCTGCTCGACGTGTTCCGTGGCGGAGCCGTCGACAGCGAGGCGGCGGCCAAGGCCCGAGGGGACTTCCGCCGGCGGTTCTGCGCCCTGGAGGACGGGCGAGCGGCCGAGCGGGTGATCCGCCGGGTGATGGCCGGCGGGGTCAGCTGACCCGGGCGAGCATGACCGCACTGCTGACCGTGGTCGTACCCGTCCACAACGTCGCCCGCTATCTGGACGACTGCCTCCGGTCGTTGGCTGGGCAGACCTATCCGGAACTCGACGTCGTGCTGATCGACGACGGTTCGACCGACGGAAGCGCCGACATCGCCGCCGCCTGGGCGGGCTCGAATTCCCGGTTCCGGCTCGTCAGACAGGACAACCGCGGGCTGGGCGCGGCCCGTAACACCGGCGTCGACCTGGGCCGCGGCGACTATCTGGCCTTCCTCGACAGCGACGACCTGCTCCCGTCGTACGCGTACGAGGTTCTGGTCGCTGCCCTGGAGCAGACCGGCTCGGACTTCGCCTCCGGCAACGTGGCCCTGCTGACCGGGCGCGGCCTGCGCCAGTCGCCGCTGCACCGCGGCACCCACCGGGTCACCCGGCTCGGCACCGACCTGGCGCAGCGGCCCTATCTCGTGTACGACCGCCTGGCCTGCAACAAGGTGTTCCGCCGGTCGTTCTGGGAACGGCACGGCCTGCGCTTTCCGGAGGGCGCGCGGTACGAGGACATCTCGGTGACCGTGCCCGCGTACGCGCTGGCCCGCGCGGTGGACGTGATCGACCTGCCGGTCTACTACTGGCGGCAACGAAACCCGGGCGAGGACCGGTCACTCAGCCAGCGGCAGGCCGACCTGCGCAGCCTGGTCGACCGGGTCGCCGCGGTCGACCGGACCAGCCGCCGCCTGGCCGAACTCGGCGAACCGCGGCTCAAGGACTGGTACGACGAGACCGTCCTGCAGAGCGACCTGCGGATGTTCCTCGACCTGCTGCCCGACGTCGACGACGGCTACCGGCGACGGTTCCTCGACCTGGCCGGCGACTTCCTCGGCCGGGTCGACGGACAGGTACTCGCCCGGCTCGTGCCCCGACTCGGGGTGGCCTGGCAGTTGACCCGGCTCCGCCGGCTACCCGAACTGCTGGACGTCGTGGCCGCCGGCCGCGGCGACCCGGTTGTACCCGTGGTGCGACGCCGGGGCGGATACTACGAGAACCTGCCCTATCTGGACGCCAACCTGCCGGGAGTTGATCGGGAGCTCTACCGGGCCGCGGGTGGTGTGCGTACCCGGGTCACCCAGATGTCGTGGCACCGCGGCCGGCTCCGGTTGACCGGGTACACGTACGTCGAGCCGGCCGGAGCGCGGCGACCGTGGAGTTCGCTGCGGGTGTTGTGGCTGCGCCAGCAGAGCGTCCGGCGGATCCTCCCGCTGCCGACCCGCCCCCACCGTTCGCCGGATCCGGCGGCCGGTCGGGCTGCGGCGTGGGCGGGGTTCGAGGTCGCCGTCGATCCCGGTGCGCTGCGCGCTCGCGCCGGACCGGTCGACGAGACCTGGACCGTGGTGGCGGCCGCGGCCGGCTGGGGTGGGTACGGGCGGCGGATCATCGGACCGGGCGAGGTTCGGGCCGCGTTGCCGGCCCGATACCTGTCCGAGGACGTACGGCTCGTGCCGGTGGTCCGCGGCGGCGCCCTCCGGTTGGACCTGCAGCACGTCGGCGCCCGGGTGGACGGGTGCGCGGTCGACCCGCACGCCGTCACGCTGCGCGGCACCCTGCCGGCATCGGCGTCCGCACAGCTCACTGTTCGGCAGCTCACCGTACGACTCTGCCGGGTGCCCGGCATCGCGTGGCGGTGCTATCCCGCAGTGCTGTCCGGCGCCGCCGGCCGGGTCGATTTCACGGTCCGCATCCCGCTGGCCGACCTGCGCGCCGACCCGCCCGGAGTCCCGCCGATCGGCGAGGTGACCGGTGATTGGCTGGTGGAGTCCACCGTCGGCAGCGGGGCCGAGGGTGTCCCGCTGCCGGTCGGCCCGTACTTCGTCGACCGGCACGCGGCAGCCGACGACCGGCTGGTGCTCGTCGAGCAGGGCGACGAGGGCACGCTCTGGTTGCGGGTACGGTCGGCCGGCCCACTGGTCACGTCAGTCCGGCCGGCGGGCGGCGGCCTGCTGCTCGCCGGCATCCTGGCGTGGGCGGATCCCGGCTGCCGGCAGGGCCTTTCGGTGGTGTTGCGCCGGCGGGACGAGGCCGGCGACCGCGAACCGGTCGCCGACCGGCAGTTCGCGG
>DASVMV010000279.1:0-26155 GCA_036384155.1 Micromonosporaceae bacterium | reverse complement strand
TGCTCGCCGTGTTCTGCCTGGCCGAGCTGTTGTGGCGCGACGGCGCCCTGGACGAGGCGGCGCAGCTGCTCGCCGCGGCCCGACCGGTGGAGGCCGTGCGGCCGAGCCAGCGCGGCCGCCGCTGCGTCGACATGTTGCTCGGCATGGTGGCGCTGGCCCGCGGCGACCTGGTGGCCGCACACGACCACCTGGTGGTCGCGCTGCGCTCGCGGATGGCGTACGGGTTCCACCGGCGGGCATGCGACACGCTCAACGCGATGGCCGTGCGGTGCGCCCGCGGCACGTCCCCGATCACCGGCGCCCGGTTGTTCGGTGCCGCCCAGGCCGCGCGGTCGGGCATGCGCTGTCCGCCGGGCCTCTTCGGTGAGTACTGGGCACGGGAGCAGGCCGCGCTGCGGGCGGCATTGGGCGATGGCGCCTTCGACGCGGCGTACGCCGATGGCGCGGCGCTCGCCCTGGCCGAGGCGGTGGCGGTGGCGCTGTCGGTCGAGCACCCCGATCTCGCCGCGGGCTCCGACCGGTTTACGTCGCTCGATCAGCCGCCGGACGGTCCGGCGATCTCCGAGGTGGCCGGGCCGGACCTCCTCGACCGCCGGGACGGTCCGTAGCGGACCGTGCCGGTCAGGCCGCTGCCATCCGCCTCAGTGGGGCTCAGTTCACGAGCGGCGGCGGGCTGGGGCTGCGCTCGTTCGGATAGCCGGTCGATTGAGGTGATGTAATACGGTGGCCCCGTGATTCATTTCCCGGTCGTGCGGCTGGCGCCGTTGCGGGCGCTGAGCCGGCGGCTCGCGCTCGCGATCGGACTCGTCCTGCTGGTCGTGGTGGTCGTCTACATTGATCGCGACGGCTACCGCGACAACAACGGCGATGGGCTCACCCTCGTCGACAGCTTCTACTACGCCGTGGTGACGCTTTCCACGACCGGCTACGGCGACATCACTCCTATGTCCCAGGCCGCCCGGCTGGTCAATATCCTGCTCATCACGCCAGCGCGCGTGCTCTTTCTGATCATCTTGGTGGGCACCACACTGGAAGTTCTGACCGAGCAGTCCCGCACGAACCTCCGCTTGACGCGGTGGAGGAGGACCGTGAAAAACCACGTCATCGTCTGCGGCTACGGCACCAAGGGCCGCAGCGCCGTCGCCGCGCTGCTGGAGACGGGTTTCGACAAGCAGCAGATCGTCATCGTCGAGCGGAACCCGGCGGCGGTACGGCAGGCGACCGCCGACGGCCTCGTGACGGTCGACGGTTCAGCCACCTCCTCGGCGGTGCTCAACCAGGCCCGGGTAAGTGCCGCCCAGGCGGTGATCATCGCGACCGACAGCGACGAGGCATCCGTCCTGGTGACGTTGACCGTCCGCCAGCTCACGGCCGGCAAGGTGCGGATCGTCGCGGCCGCCCGGGAGGCGGAGAACGGCCCGCTGCTCAAACAGAGCGGCGCCCACCACGTCGTCGTCTCGTCCGCCACGGCCGGGCGGCTGCTCGGCGTGTCGACATCGGCTCCGCCGCTGATCGACGTCGTAGAGGATCTGCTGACGCCCGGCGAGGGGATGTCCCTGGCCATGCGGTCCGCGGACCGGGCGGAGGTGGGCAAGCCGCCGCGCGACCTGCCCGAACTGGTCATCGCGCTGGTGCGGCGGGGCAAGGTGGTATCGCTGGCCGATCCCGCCGGGGTGTCCGTCGAGACCGGGGACATGCTGGTGTACGTCCGCGACGACCGCCCGTCCCCGGCGGCCGGCCCGGTCACTACCGGCTGACCTGTCCCGTCACCGCACCGTCCACGTGTCGCCGGCGCTCAGCAGCGCCGCGAGCTCCTCATCTGGCGACCCGGCCGCCTTGGCCCGGGCGGTCGCCAGTTGGTCCTGCACCAGCCGGTCGTAGGTCGGCCGCTGTACGCTGCGCAGCACCCCGATGGGCGTGTTCCGCAGGTCCGCTCCGGGCAGCCGGGACAGGGCGAACGCGTACGCGGGATCGGCGACCGTCGCGTCATGCACGACGACCTCTTCGGCGGAAACCGAGGCCGTCTCGCGCACCTCCAGCCCGAACCCGCCCGGCGGGTGCACCACGCAGAACCGCCCGTCCCGCCCGAACGTAATGGGCTGCCCGTGCTCCAGCCGGATCAGGTAGTCGTCCCTGGTGTCCGGCGCCTTCAGGGGGTCGAACGCGCCGTCGTTGAAGATGTTGCAGTTCTGGTAGATCTCCACGAACGCCGAGCCGTCGTGTTCGGCAGCGGCACGCAGGACCGATTGCAGGTGCTTGCGGTCGGAGTCGATTGTCCGCGCGACGAAGGTGGCTTCCGCTCCGAGCGCCAACGACAGCGGGTTGAACGGGGCGTCCGCCGAACCGGCCGGGGTCGACTTGGTGATCTTGCCGACCTCCGAGGTCGGCGAGTACTGGCCCTTGGTGAGGCCGTAGATCCGGTTGTTGAACAGCAGGATCTTGAAGTTGACGTTGCGCCGCAGCGCGTGGATCAGGTGGTTTCCCCCGATGGACAGGGCGTCGCCGTCGCCGGTGACCACCCATACCGACAGATCCGGCCGGGTCACGGCCAGGCCGGTGGCGATCGCCGGCGCCCGACCGTGGATCGAGTGCAGTCCGTAGGTGTCCATGTAGTACGGGAACCGGGACGAGCACCCGATGCCGGAGACGAAGACGATCCGTTCGCGGGGGATGGCCAGTTCCGGCATGAACGACTGGACCGCCGCCAGGATGGCGTAGTCACCGCAGCCGGGGCACCAGCGCACCTCCTGGTCGGACTTGAAGTCCTTCGCCGTCAGCGTCAGGGCTGTGCCCTGACGCTGGGAGGCAGCGCCGGCCGGAGGCCGGTTCCTGGCCGTTGGGGGGGTCCCGGGGGGCGTGGCCCCCTGTGGGCTAGGCATTCTTCACGACCTCTTCCAGCATGGTCTCCAGCTCTGCGGCGGTGAACGGCAGGCCGCGGACCTTGTTGTATCCCACGGTGTCGACGAGGTAGCGAGCCCGGACAATCTGGGCCAACTGGCCCAGGTTCATCTCCGGGACGACAACCCGCTCGTAGCGGCGCACCACGTCGCCGAGGTTGGCCGGCAGGGGAGCGAGATTGCGGAGATGCGCCTGGGCGACCGAAAGGCCACGCTGACGCAGCGCCCGGCACGCGGCACCGATCGGCCCGTACGTGGATCCCCACCCGAGGACCAGCACGCGGGCCGTGCCGTCCGGGTCCTCGACCTCGAGGTCGGGCACCGGGATGGCCTCGATTCGGGCGGCCCGGGTGCGAACCATCAGGTCGTGGTTGGCCGGGTCGTACGAGATGTCGCCGGTCTTGTCGGCCTTCTCCAGGCCACCGATCCGGTGCTCGAGTCCGGGCGTACCGGGAACCGCCCACGGCCGCGCCAGGGTCTTGGGGTCGCGCAGGTACGGCAGGAAAGCGCTGCCGTCTTCGCTGTTGGGGGCGGTGGCGAACTCGACCCGGAGATCGGGCAGCGACTCGACCTGCGGCAGGAGCCACGGTTCCGAACCATTGGCCACGTAGTTGTCCGACAGCAGGATGACCGGGGTGCGGTAGGTGAGCGCGATCTGGGCCGCTTCCAACGCCGCGTAGAAGCAGTCCGAGGGGGATCGCGGTGCGATCACCGCGACCGGCGCTTCGCCGTGCCGGCCGAACAGGGCCATGTTCAGGTCGGCCTGCTCGGTCTTGGTCGGCATCCCGGTCGACGGCCCGGCCCGCTGTACGTCGACGATCACCAGGGGCAGCTCCAGCGCCACGGCCAGGGAGATCGTCTCGCCCTTCAGCGCGACACCCGGGCCGCTGGTGGTCGTGACACCGAGGGCGCCACCGTACGACGCGCCGAGCGCCGCGCCTACGGCGGCGATCTCGTCTTCGGCCTGCATCGTGATGACGCCCAGCCGCTTGTGCTTGCTCAGTTCGTGCAGGATGTCCGATGCGGGGGTGATCGGATATGCCCCGAGAAAGACCGGCAGACCGGACCGTACGCCAGCGGCCACCAGACCGAGCGACAGCGCGGCGTTGCCGGTGACATTCCGGTAGGTGCCCGGGGCCATCCGGGCCGGCTTGACCTCGTACCGGATCGAGAAGTCCTCGGTGGTCTCGCCGAAGTTCCACCCCGCCTTGAAGGCGGCCACGTTGGCCGCCACCAGTTCGGGTCGGGCGGCGAACTTGCGTTCGAGGAACCGCAGGGTCGACTCGTACGGCCGCGAGTACATCCAGGAGAGCAGGCCGAGGGCGAACATGTTTTTCGCCCGCTCGGCATCCTTCTTTGACACGTCGTGCTCGGCGAGGGCCCGTACGGTCATGGTGGTCAGCGCCACGGGATGCACGATGTAGCCGTCGAGCGACCCGTCTTCGAGCGGGTTGATCTGGTAGCCGACCTTGGCGAGGCTGCGCTTGGTGAACTCGTCGGTGTTGACGATGATGTCGGCACCGCGTGGCAGGTCGGCCAGGTTCGCCTTCAGCGCCGCGGGATTCATCGCCACCAGCACGTTGGGCGCGTCGCCCGGGGTGAGGATGTCGTAGTCGGCGAAGTGCACCTGGAAGCTCGACACGCCGGGCAGGGTGCCGGCCGGGGCCCGGATCTCAGCCGGGAAGTTCGGCAAGGTGGAGATGTCGTTGCCCAACTGGGCGGTTTCCGAGGTGAACCGGTCGCCGGTGAGCTGCATACCGTCGCCGGAGTCGCCGGCGAAGCGGATGACCACCCGATCCAGTTGGCGGACCTGCTTGGTCACAGCGGCTGACCTCCTCAAGATCTGCCGGTCGATGAGGCTCGTGTCGGCAGACGCTACGCCGGCTGCGATTCGCCCGGAAGCGGACCGCCCGGCCTGTTTTCACCTCTGAGCCTACGTCGAGCCGTTAGGCGATCCTTCCTCCAGGGCGAAAGGTCAAACATGTGACGTTGGCCGCGGCTGGAGGATCGTTGGACGGTTTCTAACTGTTCTGTCCCAGTAACGGTTGGTTACCGGCGTGGCGTCAATCGACCGGAGCGGCCGCGGGTGCCGCGGGTGGTAACGGGTCCTCGCTCAGCCGGCGGCGGAGCGAGGTCACCGCCAGCGTGAGTGCGAGCAGGATCAGCAGCGTGGACACCCCGATCAGGGTGAGCGCCAGGTGCCGGACATCCGTGGTGCCGCCGGCCGATCGGCCGACGGCGGCCAGGCCACCCGCGGTGCCGGTCACGGTGATGCCTCCCGGCGGTGACCCCGCCGGGAAGAGTACGGCGAAGCCATGGTCATCGGCGACCTCGCCGGCGCCCGGATGGCCGGCAGCGGTCGCGGTGACCTGAACCGACCCCCTCAGCGGCATCGCCTTCCACGCGTCGCCGGCGATCCGGAGCTTGAGGCGCGTGCTCCATCGGGCGCCGGCGTGGGCCGTCCAGGCCGCGCACGCGTACGAGTCAGGACCAGCGGAACCGCACCCGGGCGTGCCGACGTCGGTGACCCCGGACGGAAGCGTGTAGCGGAGTCCGACCCGCTCGGTGATCTGGCCGGTGTTTTCGACGGTGATCCACAGGTCGACGACGGTGGCCGCCTGGTGCCAGTAGGTGCTGGTCAACGCCACGTCGCCGGTCGACACCAAGACGCCCAGTCGGGGCTGCCCCGGCTTCGTCGGCGCCCCCTGGCTCGGCCGTCGGGTCCCGGACCGCGGTGGGAACGGTCTTGACGGATCGTCCGACGACTGCGTCGGCTGCGGCGAGCCGACCGGGGGTTGCGTCGGCGGCGGGCTGGCTGGCGGCTGGGTGGTCGGCGATCCGGACGGGGTGGGGCCGACGGAGGGACCGGTCGCGGTGGGATCCGGGGTCGGGCCGGTCGGGGCTGGGTCGGCGGTCGGGGAGGTCTCGGTGTAGTCCGGGCTCGCCGCCACGGTGATCGGGTGCGCGGTCGCCGCGGTCGCGGTGCCGGCCAGCGCCAACGTCGGTACCGCCACGGCAGCGACAACTGCGGCGGCTACCTGGCCGAACACAGGTACGAGCCGCCGCCGGCGACGTGCCGCGGGCGCCATGAGACCTCCGGGTTGGATGGAATCCATTATTCGAGATTGCTTGCCTTCGTGCACCAGCACAGCAGCGAAACAAAAACGTAACGACCGGCGATGCCGGCCGGGTTGCGGCCGCCGTGTCCGCGCGAGCCCGGCGCGGCCGCCGACCGGTAGGATGTCGCACGTGGACGGCTATCTGGGCTCGTACGCGACGCTCGGGCTCCTGCTGGTCGCCGGCGTGGTCTTCTTCACCGTCGCGTTCGGCGCCAACCGGATGTTGCGCCCGGCGCGGCCCGCCGAACCGCCCGGCAAGTACACGCCGTACGAGTGCGGTCTCGACCCGGTCGGTGGCGACTGGGCCCAGATGCAGGTCCGCTACTACGTCTACGCCTACCTGTACGTGCTCTTCGCGGTCGAGGCGGTCTTCCTGTTCCCGTGGGCCGTGATCTTTGACCGGCCCGGCTTCGGCCTGGCCACGGTCGCCGAAATGGCGATCTTCGTGGGCGTGCTCGCGGTGGGGATCCTCTACGCCTGGCGGCGAAACGTCCTTCGCTGGACGACCTGACCAGCGGTCGCTCAGGCGAGCCCCCGACGGGACAGGGCCGGCGGCCGGTCACCGCGGATCGACGCCACCATGTCCAGCGCCTCGCGGGTCGGGCGCACCTGGTGGGCTCGGAAGACGCGGGCGCCCAGCCAGGCGGCCACCGCGGTCGCGGTCAGGGTGCCGGCGAGCCGCTCGGCTACCGGCAGGTCCAGTGTCTCGCCGATGAAGTCCTTGTTCGACAGCGCCACCAGCAGGGGCCACCCGGTCGCCGCTATTTCGTCCAGTCGTCGGGTGATCTCCAGCGAGTGCCGGGTGTTCTTACCGAAGTCGTGTGCCGGGTCGATGAGAATCCCGTCGGGTCGTACGCCGAGTCCGACTGCCCGGTCGGCGAGCCGGGCGACCGTCGAGATCACGTCCGCCACGACGTCGTCAAAGGCGGCCCGATGGGGCCGGGTGCGGGGCGGCAGGCCGCCGGCGTGCGAGCAGACCAGTCCCGCTCCGGTGTCGGCCGCTACCTGCGCGAGTTGGGGATCGGCGCCGGACCAGGTGTCGTTGATCAGGTCGGCTCCCGCCGCCACCGCCTCCCGCGCGACGGCGGCGCGCCACGTGTCGATCGAGATCACAACCTGCGGAAAGGCGCCGCGGATTGCGGCCACGGTCGGCACCGTACGGCGGATCTCCTCCGCCGTGTCGACCTCGGCGCCGGGGCCGGCCTTCACGCCGCCGATATCGATGATGTCGGCTCCGTCCCGCACCGCGTGCTCGACGGCGCGCAACGCCGCGTCCTGGGCGTAGGTCGCCCCGCGGTCGAAGAACGAGTCGGGGGTCCGGTTGACGATCGCCATCACCACCAGATCGCCCGGCGGGAAGGTACGCCCGCCCAGTCGCAACGTCCGTCCCATCGCCACCCGTCCCCGATCTCGCTTCGGCCCCGGCCCGACGCTAGCCTGCCGGCCGGGCCCGGAAAGCCGAGGCCGGGTGGTTGGCTCGCCGGACGGCGCCTGGCATGCCACGATCTGCCCTATGGGCCAGCTTCTGCTCTTCCTGGTGATCGGCGTGACCGCGGGAGCGATCGTCTTCGGCGTCGCCGCTCTGGTCACCGGCAACGCCCCCGGCCTCGCGGCCACCGAGCCGGACGGCCGGGCGGTACCCCTGCCCACGAACCGGCCGCTGACGGAGTCCGACCTCGACCATGTTCGGTTCGACACGTCGCTGCGCGGATACCGGATGGCCCAGGTGGATCAAGCACTGCGCCGCGCGGCGTACGACATCGGCTATAAGGACGAACTGATCGGCGTACTGGAAGCGGAAATCGCCGCGTTGCGGGAGGGGCGTACGGACGACGCGGATGCCCTGCTGCGGGTACGGGAGGCAGCGCTGACACCGGCGCCGCCGCCGACGAAAGGTACTCCGGCCGCCGGCGTCGCCACGGCTTCCGGCGGGTCGACCCATGCGTCGCCGGAAATGGCGGACATCGAGCTCGACCGCGAGCCCGGTGGCCGGAACTCCGAACCGGCCGACTCGGCGGGTGCGCCGGTCCGGTCGGAGCGCCCATGATCGACCGGCCAGACCGCAGTGAGCCCACCGATCGGCCGGGCGACCTGGGAGATGCCGCACAGCCCGGCGCGGGCGAGGTGACGGCCACCGTCATCGTCAACGCGGCGGCCGCGCGGGTTTTCACCGCGCTCACCGCCTGGGAGCGCCAGTCCGACTGGATTCCATTCACCCGGGTACGGGTGGTGGCCGGCGACGGTCGCGAGGGCAGCGTGGTGCGGGCCGTCACCACGGTCGGCCCCGCTGTCCTGCGGGACGAGATGCGGGTGATCCGTTACGACGCGCCGTACGAGGTGCGGGTCGTGCACTACGGCCAGCTCCTGCGCGGGCCCGGCGTGCTGCGGTGCACGCCGCTGGAGCGGGACCGCACCCAGGTGGTCTGGCACGAGTGGTTCCACCTGCCCGGCGGTCCGGTCGGGCGGATGGCGTGGCCGGTGCTCTGGCCGGGCTCCAAGTTCGGCCTCACCCAGGCACTGCGGCGGTTTGCCCGGCTGGTGGAGCAAGGGGCGCTACCGTAGGCGCGGCTTCGGGCGCCGGCTGCCAGCCGGGCGGACGTACCAGGTGGTTGAGGCGCTGGTGCCACGACCGGGCCCGGCGGATGTCCCGCGCGATGGCGGCGTACTCGTGGAAGGCCACCCGCAGCGGGTTGTAAGTGCTGACGTTCGTGGTAAGGCCGTAGACGCAGCGTTCGCGTTCCGGCGCGAACGACCCGAAGAGCCGGTCCCAGACGATGAGGATTCCGCCGAAGTTGCGGTCGAGGTAGCTGCCTTGCGAGGCGTGGTGCACCCGGTGGTGCGAGGGGGTGTTGAGCACCGCCTCGAACCAGCCCGGCATCCGGTCGATCCGCTCGGTGTGGATCCAGAACTGGTAGAGCAGGTTGACCGATCCGCAGAAGGCCAGGACGGCCGGATGCACGCCGGCCAGGATCAGCGGTACGTAGAAGACCCACGAGGTCATGCCGGTCCAGGGCTGGCGCAGCGCGGTCGAGAGGTTGAAACGCTGCGACGAGTGGTGTACGACGTGCGATGCCCACAGGATCCGCACCACGTGGTGGCTGCGGTGTGACCAGTAGTAACAGAAGTCCTGGGCGATGAGCAGCAACGGCCAGGACCACCAGGCCTCGCTGATCTCGAGCGGAGTCACGGCGTAGAGCAGCGAGTACACCGCGACGATCGGCACCTTCCACAGCGTGTCCGCCGCGACGCTGCCCAGCCCCATGGCCAGGCTCGTGGCGGTGTCCGCGCCGCCGTACCCGACCTCGTCGTCGTCGCGGTGGAAGAGGTACGACACCCGCTCGAGCACGACCAGCAGGAGGAAGGCCGGGATCGACCAGAGGATGATGTCGGGGAAATCCTTCATGTGACCGACCTCCGTCCACCCGCCGGCGTCGCCTGGCGCCGCCCCGGTAGCCCCGAACCTAGGCAGTGTTGGTCGCGCTGGCAATGCTGTCAGGACAGTGGCCTACGGTGGGGTGCGTGACGGAACTGGTCATCGGGGCCGACGGGCTGTCCCGCTGCGCATGGGGGGCCAGCACACCCGACTACGCCACCTACCACGACGACGAGTGGGGTCGCCCGCTGCGTGGTGACGACGCGCTCTTCGAGCGACTCACCCTCGAGGCCTTCCAGTCGGGGCTGTCGTGGCTGACGATCCTGCGTAAGCGCGCGGCGTTCCGCGCGGCGTTTGCCGCGTTCCGCATCGAGGTCGTGGCCGGTTACGGCGAGGCCGACGTGGTGCGTCTGCTCGGCGACCCCGGCATCGTCCGCAACCGGGCCAAGATCGAGGCGGCGATCGCCAACGCCCGAGCCGCGCTCGACCTGCCCGACGGGCTGGCCACGCTGCTGTGGCGGTTCGCACCGGCGCCGCGCGCGGCACGCCCGCGGACGTTCGCCGAGGTGCCCCCGGTCACCCCCGAGTCGACGGCGATGGCGAAGGAACTCAAGCGGCGCGGGTTCCGGTTCGTCGGCCCGACCACGGCGTACGCGTTGATGCAGGCCACCGGGATGGTCGACGATCACCTGGCGGGTTGCCATGTCACGCTGCCGGTTGCCGGCGCGGTGGAAGGCAGGGCCGCGTGACGACCTGGGCCGTCGCGATGAGCTGGCAGCGGTTCGAGGCCGAGCGGCTGATCCACCACGACAGTCTCGACCTCACGGGGCTGAACGGCGAGGTCCGGCCGGCGCCGGGCGACGAGGTCGCGGTTGTCGTCGACGGCGAGACACCGCTCGTCGTCGCGCTGGGCCGGGTCCGGGCGGCGGCCGGTGCGGAGCGTGACCCCGACGATCCGCAGGCCGGCGACGGCCCGGTGCCGCTCGTCGTGGCGTACACCCGACCGTTCTTCGATCAGCCGGTGCCGGCCGGGCCGCTGGAACTGCACGGGCCGGCCACCCCGATCGATCCCGAGGCCTACCGTCGGCTGGCCCACCGGCTGGGCCCGCCCCCTGATCGGCGTACCTGGCTGGTCAGTCTCGACCTGCCGATCGAGGCCCCGTCGGCCGCCGAGGCGGCCCGGGTCTTCTGGTCGTATGTGATGGAACTCGGCCCGCGCGAACTGCCCGCGTTCGTGTCGCCGTCCGGGAACGAGTTGGCCATGCAGGCGTTCGTGCTCGGGGCGGAAGCCAACCAGGATCCCGAAGAGGACGACTGAGCCAAGCTTTGTTCAGCGGCCGGGGCATGCGCTACGCCCTCGGCGAAACCGGCTTCTCCCCGATGGTCCGTTCCGGATCTACTGTCCGCATGCGAACTCTCGTTCTCGGCGGTACGGCATGGCTCGGCGGCTACGTCGCGACGACCGCCCTGGCCGCCGGTCATCGCGTCACCTGTCTGGCCCGGGGCGAGGCCGGAGCCGCGCCGCCCGGCGTCGACTTCGTCCGGGCCGACCGGGACCGGCCCGACGCCTACGGCGAGGTCGCCGACGACGAGTGGGACGTGGTGATCGACGTCTCCCGCCAGCCGGGGCAGGTGCGGCGGGCCGCCGAGGCCCTCGCCACCCGCGCCGGCTTCTTCGTCTACGTCTCCTCCTGCAACGTGTACGCCGATCACGGCATGCCCGGCGCGGACGAAAGCGCCGCCCTCCTGCCCCCGCTCGACGGGGACGTCATGGACAGCATGGAGACGTACGGGCCGGCGAAGGTGGCCTGCGAACGGCATGTGCTGGCCGCGTTCGGCGCCGACCGTGCGCTGATTGCGCGCGCCGGGCTGATCGGCGGCCCCGGTGACACCTCCGGACGCACGGGATACTGGCCGCTGCGGTTCCACCGCCCCGCGGCGGCGGACGGCAGCGTCCTCGTACCCGACGTTCCCCACCTGCCGACCCAGGTGATCGACGTACGTGATCTGGCGGCGTGGCTGGTCGACGCCGGCGAGCGGCGGTGCAGTGGGATCTTCGACGTCGTCGGCGAAGCCGTTCCGCTGTCCGAGCACCTGGCGACGGCCCGGGCGGTGGCCGGCCACACGGGCCCGCTCGTCGCCGTCGACCCGGACTGGCTGCAGGCCCACGACGTGTCCACCTGGATGGGGGAGCGGTCACTGCCGCTGTGGCTGCCGCTGCCCGAGTACGCCGGCTTCGGCGCGCGGGACGGCAGCGCCGCCCGCGCGGCCGGGCTGGTGCACCGGCCGCTGGCCGAGACGCTCGCGGACACCCTCGCCTGGGAACTGACCCGGGACCCGGACAGCCCGCGGCGCGCCGGCCTCACCGCCGAGGACGAACGGGAGCTACTGAAGGCGGCCGACGCCCGTTAGCACCGGTGGGCGCACCCCGCTGCGTGCGGTGTGCCACCTCGGCGGCAACTTCACGGCTCGGTGACAGGTCGCGCCTACGGTCCTGTCAGGGCGATCCGCCATGATTCCCCTGTCGCTACGGACAGGAGGACCCGTGGAGAAGCGAACCAAGATCTCTCTGGCGGCGGCCGGCGCGGCCGGCGCGCTCGCCCTCGGCATCGGCGTGCCGGCGATCGCTGTGGCCGATCCATCGGCGTCGCCATCGGCCTCGCCGTCGGCGTCCACCGGACCGGGTGCGCCCGGGCCGGCCGATCGGGAGCAGAAGCGGGCGGAGCGGCAGGCTGAGCTCGCCGCGGCGCTCGCCAAGGAGCTGGGCATCGACCAGGCCAAGGTTGCCGCCGCCCTGGAGAAGGCGCAGGCGCAACTCGACGCCGCGGCGAAGGCTGAGCGGCAGAACCAGCTCAAGGAGCGCCTCGACGCAGCCGTGTCCGCCGGCAAGCTGACCCAGGAGCAGGCCGACGCGATCCTGAAGGCGGCCGAGTCGGGCGTGCTGCCCTTCGGTGGCGGCCATCCCGGCCACCGCAGGCCCGGCCGCTGACGGGCGTCGCCGGTGCTATCGCGATGACGGGTCGCGGACCGGCGGCCCGCCGCGGCGCCGCAGCCACGGACGGACGAACGGCGCTGCGGCCAGCACCGCAATCGCCATGACCGTGATGGCCGCGTGGGAAGCGCGGGCGATCGCCGTGACGTCCGGCAGGACGTAAGCGGCGTACCCGTTGGCCGCGGCGTCGGTGACGAAGACGAAGGCCGCCAGATACAGCCCGGCGGTCCGTCGGGCCAACAACAATGCCGCAGCCAAGGGGTCCAGGAACGTCAGCGAGGCGAAGTACGCGGCGAGCCAGGTCGGCGCCCAGGGGTACGGCGGGAATCCTCCCGTCGCGAGCTGGATGACATGGACGACGGTGCCGTAGCCGAGAACCCCGGCCTCGGCCGCAACGGTGACGCGGACGGCGCGTGGTGCCCCCGCCCACCGACGGTCCAGCACGATCAGTCGCGGCCGACCGACAGGAGCGCCTTGGCCAGCAGCCCGCTTCCGTCGGCAAGCTCCTCGGTCTCGAAGCTCCAGCGGATCGCCAGCTTTTCCCCACTGTGCAGGGTCAGCTCGTACTTCGCGGGGAACTTGCGGGCCAGTCGTGCGGCAGCGATGTCCTCGTAGGCGATGAACCGGTTGCCGTCCGCTGTGGCCAGCTCCCGCGGATCTCCGGAGTCGATCCATTCGGCCATCCGGCGCTTCGCGGTGCGCGCCTTCAGGCGCGGTACCCCCGGCACCAGCAGCAGACCATGGCTGAGGATGAGAACGTCCCTGCGCTGCTTTCCGACCACCATGTTGACGATCCCGCCGTAGATTTCGGCGCGCCGGGCGGTGGCCCGCTGCTCGACGTGTCTGGCGGCGGCAGGGTCGATGCGGTACCACGCCAGCTGTCGTCCGGCTTCCTGGGCGGTCGCCGGGTCGGTCGCGAGCTCGGCGACGCCGGTCAGGTTCAGTGCGTTCCCGTCGGGACCGACGAGTCGGACCGGCCCGGTCCAGGAGTGCTGCCAGCGGGCGACACCGGACCGGATCGCGGCGAGCGCGAGCAGCGCCGCCAGCGGCTCGACGAACAGTTTGCGCGCCTCCTGGCGGCTGGTGGACCCCGGGAAAACCGCCGTGGCGATGTGGTCCACCCAGCCGTGGGCGAGGTATCCGAGGACCGCACCGGCGTGCGGCACCGGCTGGTTGACCGCGCGGGAGACCGTACGCAGCAGTCCGTCCATGCTTTCCTGCAGCTGGGCGGTCGCGGCCGCCGCCGTGAACTGGTGCCACGGCAGGACCTGGAGCTCCGGGTTGTGCAGGATCCGTTCCTGGAGAGCGTTGCCGGCGCGGTCCGGGGCGGGGATGAGGGTCCAGGCGGGACGAGTATCCACCGGCACGGGGGATTCGGGCGCCGCCATGATCGCGGCGAGCCGGACGCCCAGCGGTGGATGGGTGTCCCAGATTGACTGCTCACCATCGGACTGGTTGGCGCGCAACTCGGCGATCTCACCGGCGCGGGCGCGCAGCAGCTCGCCGAAGCCGGCGAACAGGTCGGCGGGCGCGTACCCCGCCTCGAGGCCGGGTCCGACGTATCGGTTGAGATAGAACGCGAAGGCCGCGGCGAGCACCTCGACCTCGCGCAGCGCGCTGGCGGCGGAGGCTCGGCCGGCCACCCGTACCGACGCCAGGTCCGCCTCCAACTCCTGTTGTCGTCCGAGCGAGTTGTGCACCATGACGTACAGGTGGCCGTAGCCGCGGAAGATCCAGCCGGCGAGGTTCCCCGGGCCGATGTGGCCGATCGTGCGGGCCAGCGCGAGCCGTCCCCGATAGGCCACCTCGGCCAGCCGGGTGTGCTGGCCCGAATAGTGGCCCAACTCGTGCGCCAGCACCGAGCGCAGTTGCGCCACGGTGAAGGCCTGCAACAGCGGCATGCCGAGGTACATGTACCGCCGGCCGGCGATGAGCCCCATCAGGCGGGAGCGCTCCTCCACCGCGGCGTTGACGTCGGGCACCAGGTAGATCTCATCCGGCGCCCGGGTGCCGACGACCGCGGCAAGGTGGTCGACCTCCGCCCACAAGTACGGGACGGCAGCCCGGTCCAGCCGCAGACCCTGTGGCTCCGGGGGCGTGGTGCGCAGCGCCTTCCAGGTCCCGTACCCGACCGCCCACACGGTGGCGGCGAAGACGGCGAAGCCGAGCTTGGCCGCGACGGCGCCGCTGGTGACCGACCCGACCCAGACCGCAAGCGCGGCCCCGGCGACCAGTTGCACCACCGCCAGGACGTAGAACCCGGCCAGCATGGCGACCGAGATGACGGCACGGACGACGACAGGCATGCAATCCTCCCCGTACGCGCGGCTGCGGCCGCGCACAGCGTTCGGACGCTATCGCCTGGTTCGCGCTCGGACAACCGCCCGGTGACCGGGAGATCCACTCGTTGTGCGGCATATCGGGATGTCCGAGGCGGCAGGATAGGCCGATATCCGCGGCATGGAGTTGATCTGGCAGGATTCAGCGGTGACGACTGAACGGATCGGCCCGCCACTGCTCGCGGGTGAGCGGGAGACGCTGCGCAGCTTTCTCGACTTCCACCGGGCGACGCTCGCCATAAAATGCGACGGCCTTTCTGACGAGGACCTGCGCCGGCAGTCGATGCCACCCTCGACGCTCTCGCTGCTCGGGCTGGTGCGCCACATGGCCGAGGTCGAGCGGGCCTGGTTCCGCCGGGTCATCGACGGCGAGGACGTCCCGCTCGTGTGGTCGAACGAGGGTGATTACCAGGTGGCGTACGACGCGAGCGGGTCCAGCCGGTCGGCGGCGTTCGCCGCGTGGGAGTCCGAGGTCGAGTACTCCCGCCGGATCGAGGCGGCGGCGGAGTCCCTCGACGTGACCGGCCACAACGCCAGCTGGGGCGAGGACGTTTCGCTGCGGCTGGTGATGCTGCACCTGATCCACGAGTACGCCCGGCACAACGGGCACGCCGACTTCCTGCGCGAGGGAATCGACGGCACGGTGGGCGTCTGAACCACGGCGCTCGCGCTGCTCGTGCAGGGACTCACCGCTGGCACGTGCTGCATAGCTGTGCTCGGCTGCGCGAGGGCGACTCGGTGGTGTCAACGCGGCCGCGGGAGGCGTCGGCTCGCTCGCCGTGCAACTGGCCAAGCAGTTCCGTGCGCATCCGAGCGGCCAACGGCGACGTACTCCCGGTTCACCGCCCCTCGAAGACCGGCTTCTCCTTGTTGACGAAGGCCATGGTCGCGGCCCGGTGATCGGCGGTGGCGCCGCAGATCGCCTGCGCCTCCGCCTCGGCGGCGAGTGCCTCGGAGAGGGTGCCGGCGGCGCCGACGGAGAGTTGCCGCTTGATCGCGCCATAGGCGATCGTCGGTCCGGCCGCGAGGCGGGCGGCGAACTCCTGCGCCGCCGGCAGCACCTTCTCGTCGTCGTCGACCAGTCGGGTGAGCAGCCCGAACCGGTAGGCCTCTTCGGCGCGTACCGGCTCGGCCAGCATCAGCAGCTCGACGGCCTTGGCGTGGCCGACCAGGCGGGGGAGTGTCCAGGACGCGCCGGTGTCGCCGGCGAGGCCGACGTTGGCGAAGGCCATGAGGAACGTGGTCTTCGGGCCGCCGATGCGGAAGTCGGCGAGGAAGGCCAGCGACGCGCCGGCGCCGGCAGCCATGCCGCGCACCGCCGCGACGACGGGTTTGGGCAGGTGCGCCAGGCGCGCTGCGATCGGGTTGTAGTGCGCCCGGACCGTTCCCAGCGGGTCGGCGTTGTCCGCCTCCAGGGTCGCCACGTGCTCCCGCAGGTCCTGCCCGGCGCTGAACGCCCGGCCCGCCCCGGTCAGCACCACCGCCCGGCAGCTGCGGTCGGTTTCCAGGCTGGCCAATGTGTCGCGCAGGGCCTCCTTGAGCGGGACATCGAGCGAGTTCATCGCGTCCGGCCGGTTGAAGGTGAGGGTGACGACGGCGTCGGTGCGCTCGACGAGCAACGGCTCACTCACGGTGGGAGACCCTTCTGTCGTATGACGTGATGCCGGGCGTCGGGCCGCCGTTCGACCGGCCGGCGGCGTCCAGGCAGCGGTCGACGTAGCGGTCGGCCGCCGGCCGCAAGCGGGCGGCGTGGCGGTCGAAGAAATGCGCGGCGCTGGTGCCGCTCCAGTTCTCCGGGAGCAGGGTGGGCGGAACCTGCGGGTCGCGGAAGAGAAAGGTACGCCAGGCGTGTACGAGGCGGAAGCGGGCCGCGTACGCCTCCTCGTCCGGGCTGCGGACGGTGATCGCCGCCAGGAGCGGGCGCTGCTCCTCGACGAACCGCTCGTACGCCTCGCAGATGGCCACCAGGTCCCAGGCGCGCCGGACCACCCCCATGGCACCGAGGGTCCCGCCGGTGTGGCTCGCGATGAACCGCTCGTACTGGATCTCCGCCTCGGTGAGCAGGTTGTCCACGTCCTCGCCAGGCCGGGTGGCCACCCAGGTGCGCTCGTCGAGCATTCCGTAGCCGAGATAGGACAGGTTGGCCCCCAGCCGGTGGCGTTCCCGCCGGGTCGGGGGCGCCTCGAGCACGATCAGATCGAAGCGCCCGTCCCACGCGATCTTCGTGGTCCGATAGATGCGGGCGGCTGCGTCGTCGAGCCGGCGGGCCGCCTTCGGCGTGAGCAGGTATCCCGGGCCGGTGGGCAGCCGGTGCGGGTGCAGCCAGCCCTGCCGAACCATCCGGGACACCGCGGTACGTACCGCAGGCGCAGCGACGCCGAGTGGGGCGAGCAGCTTGACCAGAGCCGCGACCGGAGCGCGGCCACCTCGCGGTCGGAGGTAGTCGCCGTACAGGTCGAAGAGTGCCGACCGTGCCTGCATGACCGCACATTGTGACAGGCTTACTGGAGGGACGCTAGATGCTGTCACATCTAGGTGGCCCGGGTTTGGGTCTGGCGGTCTCTATCAGGGAAAATCGGTGCTTGCCACCGCCAAGGCCGGCGGTGGCGTTGACAAGTCGGCTTGTAGGGCGATCTTCTGGCCCTGGCGTTAGGTCTGAGGGGAGACAACATGGCGGCGATGAAGCCGCGGACGGGCGATGGTCCGCTGGAGGTCACCAAGGAGGGCCGGGGCATCGTCATGCGGGTTCCGCTGGAAGGTGGTGGTCGGCTCGTCGTCGAGATGACTCCCGACGAGGCCAACGCGTTGGGTGACGCGCTGAAGACAGCCGCCGGCTAGGAGAACTCAGGTCCGCCGGTGCCGGCCGCGGTCGGCACCGGCGGACCTTTCACGTGGAGGTAGTGCGCCTGTGCTCGCCATCCGTCTGACCCACACCCCCGGGACGCCGGAGGTCGTGGCCCTTCCCGTGCGGCCCGGCCCGGCCGGCCTGCTCGCGACCCACCTCGGGCTGGCTGAAGACGTCATGGCCGAGGCCGCCGCCGTGCTTGCGGACGCGGAGCACGATGGCGCGGCGGGCAGCGTCGAGGTGCTCTCCCGCCCGCTGCGCTCGCCCGGCCGACTTCTGCTGGTCGGGGTGGGCGACGGCGACGAGGCGGGCTGGCGGGCCGCGGGAGCCGCGGTCAGCCGCTCCGCCGGCAGGGCGAGAACGATCACCGTGGCCATGCCGGCCGACGCACCTGTGGCCGCCGTGCGGGGGCTGGCCGAAGGAGTCTGGCTGGCTGCGTACCGGTTCCGCCTCCCTGGCACGACGCCCCCGGCGGACCGCGGTCCCGAACTGGACGAGGTCACCGTCGCGGTCGCGGATCCGGACCGGTACGGCGGCGCCATCGACGCGGCCCGGGCCACCGCGGAGGCCGCCTATCTGGCCCGCGATCTCACGAACACTCCATCGTCGGTGAAGAGCCCGGCCTGGTTCGCCGAGGAGGTCCGAGCGGTCACCGCGAACCGGGCGGGCCTCGGTGTCCGGGTCCGCGAGCCCGAGCAACTGGCCGCGGAGGGCTTCGGCGGGCTTCTTGCGGTGGGCGGAGGATCCGCGTCCGGTCCGCGCCTGCTGCAGGTCGAGTGGCGACCGGCGGCCGTCGCGGACGCCCGAGCGGATACCGACCGGGAACCGGCATATCCACACGTGGTGCTCGTCGGCAAGGGGATCACCTTCGACACCGGCGGGATCTCCATCAAGCCGCGTGACGCCATGAAGCTGATGCGCAAGGACATGGGGGGCGCCGCGGCCGTGGTCGCGGCCACTATCGGCGCTGCCGCGCTGGGGCTGCGGGTCCGGGTCACCGCGCTGGCGCCGCTCGCCGAGAATATGGTCAGCGGATCCGCCTTCCGTCCCGGCGACGTCGTCCGCCACTACGGCGGTCTCACCAGCGAGACCACGAACTCCGACGCCGAAGGCCGGCTGGTGCTCGCCGACGCCCTGGCGTACGCGGTTGATCGGCTGGCCCCGGACCTGCTCGTCGACCTGGCCACGCTGACCGGCGCCAACGCGGTGGCGCTCGGCAAGCGCACCGCGGCCCTGTACAGCGACAACGACGACCTGGCCGGCGCGCTCGCCACCGCGGCCGAGGCGGCGGGTGAGCGGGTTTGGCGGATGCCGCTGCCCGCCGACTATGCCGAGTACCTCGTCAGTGACATTGCCGACCTCTACAGCGCCCCGGAACCCGCCAAGTCGGTGGTCGCCGCGCTGTACCTGCGCGAGTTCGCGGGCGACCGGCGGGACCGGTGGGCGCACATCGACATGTCGGCACCGTCCTGGGCGGACGCCACCGACGGCGAGCTCACCAGGGGTGCCACCGGGTGGGGCGCGCGTACGGTGCTGCGCTGGCTGGAAGGGCTGGAGCCGGCCCGCTAACCGCGCCGGACGGCGGCGAGCAGGCCGTCCCCGGTGGGCAGCAGGGCCGGGATCCAGTCCTCGGATTCGCGGACGGCCTTGCCGATCTCACGCATGGCGACCGTCACCGGGTCGCGGGCCGTGGGATCGCCGACCCGACCGCCCGCCAGCGCGCCATGCAGGGCCAGCACGCCGCCGGGCCGCAGGAGGCGACGGGCGGCGTCGACCTGCGCCGGGTAGTCGGCCGGTTCGGCGTCGACGAACACCATGTCGTACACCCCGTCGGCCAGCCGCGGCAACACATCCAGGGCCCGGCCGGTGATGATGCGGGTACGACCGGGCGCGAACCCGGCCTCCTGGAACACCCGGCGGGCGATCCGCTGGTGCTCGGCCTCCACGTCGATGGTGGTCAGTACGCCGGCGGCTCGCATGCCGCGCAGCAGCCACATCCCGCTGACACCGGTGCCCGTGCCGATCTCGACAACGGCCCGGGCACCGCAGGCGGCCGCCAGCAGGCGCAGGGTGGCACCGGTGCCCGGGCTGATCGCGGTGACGCCCACCTCGCCGGCGAGGCTGCGTGCCGTACGCAGGACAAGGTCTTCGGCGATGTACCCATCGGCGAACTGGAGTGCCGGCGGGATCGTGCCGGTTGATCTGGCGACCGTGGCGATTGGACACCTCCGGGCGGCGAAGCTGAGGGGCGACCACGAGCCTAGAGGGGACGCCCGACGGCAGAACAGCCGGCGCCGCCCTCTGCCCGAGCACTGACTGCCGGGCCGGTATCCGTGCGATCCTGGTAACGGAGCTCGTGGTTCCGCTCTGCGGAGATCTCCGGTGGCTGTTCCTGGCCCGCCGCCGCCACGGGCCCGCGGGGAACGACTGGGAGGCACCGACGTGACCGACGGCTGGAACTGGCGCCAGCCCGAGGGAGCCACGCCGCCGCCCGGCTCGCCGACCGTGGCGGACCGGGCGAACGGCTCCCCGGCGACACCGGGTCACCCCGGCTCGGGCCCGAGCGCATGGTGGACCGACGCCCTGGGCGACCCGTGGCGCGATCCGCACGCACCGACCGCAGTCGTCGTGGCACCGCCTGCTGCGGATACGACCGGCATGCAGCCGGAGGCCGTCACCGACCCGGACGCCGTACGCTCCCCGCGTCTCGCGCCGGTCTTCCTGGTGGCGTTGATCACCGCGCTGCTCGCCGGCCTGCTCGGCGGCGCTCTCGGCTATGCGGTGGCCGTACGCGGCGGCGCCGGCACCGGCACGATGCTGGGCGGTGCGGCCGCCCAACCGCCGGCGGCCGCACAGCGTCCCCCGGAGTCGCTGGCCGGCGTGGCGGAACGCCTGCTGCCCAGCGTGGTGACCGTTCGGGTCGCCGGCGCCCAGGGTTCGAGTGTGGGTTCCGGGTTCGTGGCGACCGCCGACGGATACGTGATCACCAACCAGCACGTGCTCGAAGGATCGACGGGCACCGCGACGGTGGCCTTCAATGACGGCTCCACGGCGTCGGCCACGGTGGTGGGCCAGGATCCCGAGTCCGACGTCGCGGTGATCAAGGTGTCCCGCAGCCGTCTGGTGCCGGTCGCGTTCGGCGACTCCGACGCGCTCGCGGTCGGGGATCCGGTGCTGGCCTTCGGCTCACCCCTGGCGCTGGCTAACACGGTCACCGCCGGCATCGTCAGTGCGGTGGACCGGACGATCCAGGCCGGTGAGCCAGGTGGGCAGGTGCGCTACTACGCCGCCATCCAGACCGATGCCGCGGTCAATCAGGGCAACTCGGGCGGTCCGCTGGTCGACAGTGCGGGACGCGTGGTCGGGGTCAACTCGGTGATCAAGTCGCTGGCCGCCGACCAGGAGGAGGCCGGCAACATCGGCCTCGCCTTCGCCATCCCGATCAACCAGGCCAAGCGGATCAGCCAGGACATCATCAACACCGGCAAGGCCCGCCGTACGGTGATCGGGGCGCAGGTCAGCGACGCCACCGCGCCCGGTGGCGGGGTACGTCTCGCGGGGGTGGACCGGGCCGGCCCGGCTGCCCAGGCGGGTCTGCGCTCCGGCGACATCGTGCTCAAGCTCGGCGGCCGGCCGCTGGTGGAGGCGACCGACCTGATCGCGCTGGTGCGCAAGTACGCGCCCGGGTCGGTGGTCGCCGTGGAGTACCGCCGCGGCACCCGATCCCTGACCGCGTCGGTGACGCTCGCCGCAGACGTCAAATAGCGGCCACACCCCCTGCCGGATGCCGCCCGGATCTGCGTACGCTGGCCTGGACGGCAAGACGGAAGGCTGCGCCCGTGTTCGAGAACCTCAACTGGTGGGAGATCGGCGCGCTCCTGCTCCTCGCCCTGTTGATCTTCGGGGACCGGCTGCCGGACGTGATCAACGATGGCCTGCGGATGCTGCGCAACCTGCGGTCGATGGCCCGTACCGCCACCACCGACCTGAGCCGCGAGCTCGGCACCGATATCCAGCTCGAAGACCTGCACCCGAAGGCGTTCATCCGCAAGCACCTGCTCAGCGAAGAGGACGAGCAGGCGATCCGTCGGCCGATCAAGGACGTCTACGACAACGTGCGAGCCGACCTCGGCAGCGTTAAGCAGGAACTCAACGACGTCGCGTCCGCGGCCGACGTACGACGTTCCGCGAATGGTCGCCACGTCGACGGGAATCCCCCAGCCACCCCGCCCCGGCCGCGCGCCTACGACGCCGACGCGACCTGAGCCGTCGCTCGGCCCAGCGTCGCCGGTCTCAGCGGCCGGTTGGGCGCAGCCCCAGCGGCTTACCCAGCAGCGACTCCCGCCGGACCGCCAGCCGGTCGGCGACGGCGGAAAGCGCGCGGGACGCCGGTGCCTCGGGCTCGCCGAGCACGATCGGCGTGCCGGCGTCGCCGGACTCGCGTACCCGGGTGTCCAGCGGGATCTGCCCTAGCAGTGGCACCTGGGCACCCACCGCCTTGGTCAGCGACTCGGCGACGGTCGCGCCGCCACCCGAGCCGAAGACCTCCATCCGCGAGCCGTCGGGCAACTCGAGCCACGACATGTTCTCGACCACGCCGACGAGGCGCTGGTGGGTCTGCAGCGCGATCGCACCGGCCCGCTCGGCGACCTCCGCGGCCGCGGCCTGTGGCGTGGTCACCACCAGGATCTCCGCGCTGGGCAGCAACTGCGCCAGCGAGATCGCCACGTCGCCGGTGCCCGGCGGCAGGTCGAGCAGGAGTACGTCGAGCTCGCCCCAGTAGACGTCGGCGAGGAACTGCTGCAGCGCCCGGTGCAGCATCGGGCCGCGCCATACCACCGCCGCGTTGCCGTCCGTGAACATCCCGATCGAGATGACCTTCACGCCGTGCGCCTGCGGCGGCATGATCATGTCTTCCACCCGGGTCGGCCGGCCATCCGCCCCCAGCATCCGCGGCACCGAATGGCCGTAGATGTCGGCATCGACCACGCCGACCGAGAGCCCGCGCTTGGCCAACGCGGCGGCCAGGTTGACCGTCACGCTCGACTTGCCGACCCCGCCCTTGCCGCTGGCCACCGCGTACACCCGGGTGCGCGAGCCGGGCTGCGCGAACGGGATCACCGGCTCCGGGCTGGCCCCGCCGCCGCGCAGACGGGCCTGCAGCGACTGGCGCTGCTCGGCGGTCATCACCCCGAAATCGATCTCGACGCCGGTCACCCCGGGGACCGCGCCGACCGCCGCAGTGATGTCGGTGCGCAGCTTGTCCCTCAACGGACAGCCGGCGACGGTGAGCAGCAACTCGACCCGTACCACGCCGTCCGGCCCCCGCACCGCCGAGCGGACCATGCCGAGTTCGGTGATGGGGCGGCGGATCTCGGGGTCGTCGACCGTGGCGAGCGCAGCCAGGATCACATCGTCGGTGGCCGGAACCGTCTCGGCAGGGGCTGACATGTCCGCAATGCTACGTCGCCGGCCACCGGCCGCCGACGGTTCGGGACGCCCGGTGTGAGCCAATCGATGGAGCCCGCGGCGTGGGCCCGGCAGGACGCCGGCCGGGCGGCGAGGGGTAGACGAGGCCGGCGGACGGTGCGACCATCGGGGGGCGAAGGCCGCGCACCTGGCCCCTTGGGGTGCGCGGCATTTCTGTTTCCGGCTGCCGGACGCCCGGCCGGCGCCGCGCCCGCATCCACCGCAGGGCTCCGGCGCCCGGTTGACGTCGACCGCCGCGCCGACGTCAACTGGCTCCGGTCAATCGCCGTCGAGGTGGTCCATCGGCTCGTCGAGGGCCGCGTCGGCCGTCCGGGCCCCGCGTCCGGCGGTCTTGCGCCGCCGAAGCTGAAGGCGCTCCCGCCGCTGCGCCTGCTCGTCCAGTTCCTCCACCAGCCGGCCAAGTTCCGAGCGGAGGAAGTCGCGGGTTGCGACCTCGCCGGCCGCGATCCGCAACGACGCGATCTCCCGGGACAGGTACTCGGTGTCGGCCTTCTGCATGGCCGCGCGCCGCCGGTCCTCCTCCAGCGCGAGCCGATCCCGATCGGCCAGCCGGTTCTGCGCGAGCAGGATCAGCGGCGCCGCGTACGACGCCTGCAGGGACAGCACCAGGGTCAGGAACGTGAACGTGTACGGGTCGAAGCGCCATGCCGGCGGCGCGAGCGTGTTCCAGGCCAGCCACAGCGCGATGACCACCGTCATGTAGACGATGAACCTCGCCGTACCCATGAATCGGGCGATGGCCTCGGACCACCGGCCGAAGGCCTCGGGATCGAAGCGGGGCAGCTCGAGCCGCCGCACCTCCCGGGGTTGATCGAGCCGGGTCGGCTTGCGGGTGTCAACCATCTCGGCCGCCCCCGGCAGCTGTCGCACCGCCACTTCCCGGCACCGCGAATTCGGCCGAATCCCGATCCCGCCAGTCCGCCGGCAGCGAGTGGTCCAGGACGTCGTCGACGGTGACCGCGCCGAGCAACCGCCCACTCGGGTCAACCACTGGCATGGCCACCAAGTCGTACATCGCCATCCGGCGGGTGATCTCGGTCAGCGGGGTTCCCGGCTGCAGCGGGTCGATGTCGTTGTCGATAACGCCGCCGAGCAGGTCGGCCGGCGGCTCCCGCAGCAGCCGCTGGAAATGCGCCACGCCGAGGTACTTCCCGGTGGGGGTGGCCATCGGCGCGCGGGCGACGAACACCTGGGCGGCCACCGCCGGCGGCAGTTGTGGCTCGCGGATCCGCGCGAGCGCCTCGGCGACGGTGGCGTCGGGCGGCAGGATGACCGGCTCGGAGGTCATCACGCTGCCGGCCGTGCCGGGCACGTAGCGCAGGAGCTGGCGCACCGGATTGGCCTCGTCCGGCTGCATCAGGTCGAGCAGCACGTCCTGTTCGGGTGGCGGAAGCTCAGCCAGCAGGTCGGCGGCATCGTCCGGATCCATCTCCTCCAGTACGTCCGCCGCCCGCTCCCGGTCGAGCGCGGCGAGGATCTGCACCTGGTCGTGCTCCGGCAGCTCGCCGAGCACGTCGGCGAGCCGTTCGTCGTCGAGCGCGGCGGCGACCTCGATCCGCCGCGGCGGCGGGAGGTCCTGCAAGGCGTTGGCCAGGTCGGCCGGGCGCATGTGCTCCAGCACCGCCAGCAGGTTGGCCGTGCCCTGCGTGTCCGGAAGCCCGATCAGCCCCCGTACCTGATCCCAGTCGAGCTGGTGCAGCTGGCCCCGCCGGCGGGCGAGGCGGCCGACCTGCTCGCGTACGGCCACCCGGGTCAGCGACCACTCGCCGGCCCGATTGCGTTCCATCGCCAGGTCCACCACCGTGCCCGGCCGGTCGACCGGATCGATCGTGACCCGCCGGTCGAGCAGGTCCTCCAGCACGAGCAGCTCGTTCGGGCGCTTCTCGAAGCGGCGCAGGTTGAGCATGCCGGAGCTGAGCACCACGGCATCGGCGTCGATCGAGGTGATCCGGTTGATGGGCAGGAAGATGCGCCGCCGCATCGGCATCTCCGCCACCAGGCCGACAACCTCAGGTGGGCGGCCGCTGGTCCGCAGTCGGACCACCGCGTCCCGCACCCGGCCCACCTGGTCGCCGTTGGGGTCGAAGACGGCGAGGCCGGCAAGTCGCGCGATGTAGACCCTGGCCGCCGTCGTCACGTGGACAAGCGTAGAGGCCGTAGGTTGGGAGGCATGACGAGCCTGGCGTACGAGATCGTGGACGTCTTCACCGACCGGCCGTTCGCCGGCAACCCCCTGGCGGTGGTCTTCGGCGCCGACGCCTTGGCGGCCGCGCAGATGCAGGCTCTCGCCCGGGAGTTCAACCTCTCCGAGACGGTGTTCGTCCTCCCGGCCACCCAGGCCGGCGCGACCTATCGGGCCCGGATCTTCACGCCGGAGCGCGAGTTGCCGTTCGCCGGTCATCCGAGCGTGGGAGCGGCGGTCACCCTGTCCCGGCGCACTGGGCGAGAACCGGGGAACCTGGTGCAGGAGTGCGGCGCGGGCCTCCTGCCGATCAAGGTCGGCGACGGCCAGGGCACGTTGACCGGCGGGCAACCGACGGTCGGTCCGGAGCTGGATCCCGGACCGCTGCTGGAGACGGTGGGCCTGACCGTCGATGACTTTGCCGGACCGGCACCCCGCACCGCCGGCTGTGGCCTGGAGTTCCCATACCTGTCGGTCCGGCCGGACGCGGTGGCCCGGGCGCAGGCGGACCTCGGCGCCGGCCGCCGTCACGGGATCGATCACATTCTGGTCTTCTCCTGGCTGGCCAGCGAACGCACCGCGCACGCGCGGATGTTCGGCTACGGCCTCGGGGTGCCGGAGGACCCGGCCACCGGCTCGGCCGCGCTGGGCCTCGGCGTGTGGCTGATCGCCAGCGGCCTTCTGCCGCGAGACGGGTGGTCGCCGTACCGGGTCCGCCAGGGCGTGGAGATCCACCGGCCGTCGCTGCTCGACTGTGCCGTGACGGCGGAAAACGGGGTGGCGGTGGGTGCGACCGTACGCGGGAACGTGGTGCCGGTCGCGCGCGGCGAGATCGCCGTACCGCCGTTCGTCGGCTGACCGGCCCGCCCACCCCTCTTCGCCCCCTCCCGCCGATCTAGGGCAAAGGGCTGTGATCGG
>DASVMV010000278.1:0-6472 GCA_036384155.1 Micromonosporaceae bacterium | reverse complement strand
CCGGACCGGTGGGCCGGGTGGCTGGCCGGCGGTGGTGATCCGGCCGGACTGCTGAGGCCGCCGGCGCCGGAGGACGTCGGCGGCATCGAGATCCGGCCCGTCGGCGCCGCGGTCGGCGACGTGCACAACGACGGTCCCGGTCTGGTCGAACGGGTACCCGCGGCGCCACTCGGCCGGCCAGCCGTGGAGCCGGTGGCGCTGACTCTCTTCTAACGTCGCCGCTATTCGTAAGCGACTATTTGCCTGAGTTGTTGGTGAAACGTCGCCCGAGGTTTCCACAGGTTTCGCGCAACCTCTTGTCTCCGCCCGCTGGAGTGCGATAGAACACAGCGCCGGCAGTGGATGTCGACTTCGCACCGGGCGAGTTACATCCACTGGTCTTTGCCGGTCCCACGGGGGAGGTGGGTGGATGACACGGGCGCGCATGCCACGCCCGCACGAGGTTGCCGCTGCACGACGCGACCCGAGGCTGCTCCGGGCGTTGAGCGATCGGCAGCTGGATGTCGGTTGGCGCGCCAGGGGCGCATGCCGGAGCGTGGATCCGGAGACGTTCTTTCCGGCGCCGACCGAGCCGGCCGACGCGGCGGTGGCCCTCTGTCGCACGTGTGACGTACAGGGTCCGTGCCTGGCGTGGGCGCTGGAGGTCGGCGACTGTCACGGCGTATGGGGTGGCACGACGCCGCGCGAGCGCCGGGCGATGCTGGTCGCCTGGCGCAGCCAGGTGCAGCGTGACCCGGACGTGTCCGCCGAGGGCGGCCCGCCGGTACGCGACCGGCTGCTGACGCTGGTCCCGCTGAGCTAGGACGTCACCGGTGGGCCGGGGCGACCGATCGCCCGGAACGGCGCACGCACCGCCGGCCGGCGATACGAGTCAGGAGGCCGGTGCCTCCACCGCCCGGTTTGACCTCGACACCTCGTGGGGTCCGGCCCGGGTCGACCTCGACCGTCCGGACGGAACCCCGGCTAGCCTGCTGGTGCTGGGTCATGGGGCCGGCGGCGGTGTCGATGCGCCGGACCTGCTGGCCGTTCGCGACCTGGCAACGTCGGTGGGGGTGGTGGTGGCCCGGGTCACCCAGCCCTACCGGGTGGCCGGGCGACGCGCGCCCGCACCGGCGCACCAACTCGACGCCGCGTGGTCGAGCGTGGTCAGCACCCTCGTCGCGCAGACCGGCGGGCCGGCGCTGGTGGTCGGCGGCCGGTCCAGTGGTGCCCGGGTGGCCTGCCGTACGGCAGCGGGGCTGGGGGCGGTGGGAATCGTCACGCTGGCCTTCCCGCTGCACCCGCCGGGGCGTCGTACCGGCGGCGATCCGGCGCTCGCTCAGGCGCGGCGATCGCGCGCCGACGAACTCGACACCGGGCTGCCGACCCTGGTGGTCAATGGCGACCGGGACCCCTTCGGCATTCCGGCCCCCGCCCCGGACCGGCAGGTCGCGGTGCGGCCAGGTGAGCGCCACGACCTGCGCCGGGACCCCGGCGGCGTCGCAGCGATCGTCGTCGACTGGCTGCGCGCACACGGCTGGGCGCGCTGACTCCGCGGCCGCGTCCGTGTCTCCGGCCGCACTCCCGTCGTTGCATCTGGTGAACCAGAGGCCTCTGGGGATCAGCAGTGAGCGGACTTCGGTCCGCGATCGACCTCCCAGGCCCTTCCTGGTCCCAGTCGTGGCGTACGACACGGCCGGGGCCAGGGCGGGGCGGGTGTCCGCCGGAATGCCCTCGCGGTTGCGCAGCGTTACAGCCCGAGGATGCTGTTTTCCAGCGAGGGGGTTGATCGGTGCGGACCGACACACGCAGCCCGCAGCACGGCGACCGGGAACGCGTACGCCGGCTGCTGCACGGGCCGGACTGGCCATCGGCGCCGCCAGTGGACGACCCGGACCGGCTGGCCGCGGGCACACCCCGGGGAACTGAATCTGCCGAGACGACTTTGCGCGTATCCTCGTCGGGACGGTCGAGGGGGGACGTGCGGTTGACACGAACGGAGCAGACGGACGAGCGGCGGGCGCGATTCGAGCGTGAGGCCATGCCGTTCATCGACCAGCTGTACGCGGCTGGCCTGCGGATGACCCGCAATCCCGCCGACGCCGAAGACCTGGTGCAGGAGACCTATCTGAAGGCCTTCGCCGCCTTCCACCAGTTCCAAGAGGGCACCAACCTCAAGGCCTGGCTGTACCGCATCCTGACCAACACCTACATCAACTCCTACCGCCGCCGTCAGCGGCAGCCGGTCCAGGCGCCGACCGAGGAGATCACCGACTGGCAGCTGGCCGAGGCGGAGTCGCACACCTCCAGTGGGTTGCGGTCGGCCGAGACCGAGGCGCTCGACCGGCTGCCCGACAGCGACGTGAAGGATGCCCTGCAGTCGCTGCCGGAGGAGTTCCGGCTGGCTGTCTACCTGGCCGACGTCGAGGGCTTCTCCTACAAGGAGATCGCCGACATCATGGGTACGCCGATCGGCACCGTCATGTCCCGGTTGCACCGCGGTCGGCGCAATCTGCGCAAGCTCCTCGAGCGCTACGCTGCTGACCGGGGCATCAGCAAGGCCCAGGTGACCGGCTCCACCGCTGCAGCTGGTCAGGAGGTGTGACGTGAGTTGCGGAAACCCGCACGAGACCGACTGCCGTGAAGTCCTCGCCGAGGTCTACCTCTACCTCGATCTGGAATGCGCCGACGAGCGCCGACTGCTGATCCGCCGCCACCTCGACGAATGCTCCCCGTGCCTGCACGAGTACGGCATCGAGCAGGAGGTCAGGGCCTTGGTGGCCCGGTACTGCGGCAACGAGACTGCGCCGGTCAAGTTGCGCGAGCGACTCCGGGTACGGCTCGCCGAACTGGTCGTGGAAACCGAGACGCGGGAATATCTGCCCGACTGACCGCGACGCCGGGGCTCCCGCCCCCGCGTCGCCCGGGAAAGGCCCGGAGCCGGCGCAGCGGGCGCTGCTCCCAACGGCGGGGCCGAAGCCCCACGCGGTCATGCCCTGGGTGGGCGGCAGCGGGCACGCGGTTCTGCGTGCGACCGCTGCCGGTGACGGCGGTCGCGTCAGGAGTTGGGACGCTTGCCGTGGTTCGCGGCGCTCTTCTTGCGAGCCTTCTTCTTGCGGGACTTCTTGGCCATGCTGCCTCCCTCTGAACGCGTCCTCCCGCTTCCGGGAGCCGACCCGACGATCGTAGTTGCCCTCGGCCCCGCCGAACTCGCCGACTGCCGGCCGCCGGGTGCCGCGCGTGCTGAGCGCGCGCTTGCCGGGTTGCGCGCGAGCCGGCCGCGTCCGTGATTGGATACCGTTCGCACGCAGACTCCGCTGACGAGGGAGGGCCGCAGCATGGCCGACGAGATCCGGGCCGAGATGGTGGCGAACGTATGGAAGGTCGTCGCATCGGCCGGCGACTCGATCACCGAGGGCGACACCCTGGTGATTCTCGAGTCGATGAAGATGGAGATTCCGGTCGTGGCGGAGTCCGACGGCGTCGTGCGGCAGATGGCGGTCAATGAGGGCGACGTCGTGCAGGAGGGCGACCTCATCGCCGTCATCGAATGAGCGGCTTCGTCGTCCGGGCGGCCAACCCGCGCGATTTCCCCGCCATCGGCCAGCTGACCGTCGCCGCGTACGCAGCGGACGGCCAGCTCGAGGGCGAGCACGGCTACGAGCGGGTGCTGGCCGACGTGTCGGGCCGGGCCTCGGCGGGCGAGTTACTCGTCGCGGTCGACAACGCTGCGGGGCAGGTGGTTGGCGCCGTGCTTTTCGTGGTGCCCGGAAGCCGGTACGCCGAGCTGTCCGGACCCGGAGAGGCGGAGTTCCGCATGCTGGCGGTCGACCCGGCCGCTCAGGGCAGGGGCGCGGGCGAGGCGCTCGCGCGGGCCTGCATCGCACGAGCCGCTGAGCTCGACTGCTCGGCGGTGGTGATCTGTACCCGAAGTTTTTCGGCTCCGGCGCAGCGGCTCTACGCCCGGCTCGGCTTCCTGCGAGTTCCCGAACTGGACTGGTCACCGGCGCCCGGAGTGGAACTGCTGGCGCTGCGGCTGGAGCTTCCTGCCGCTGCGGAAGCCTCCTCATCGATGCGGTCGAGCAGCTCGTAGGCCACCTCGAGCGCGAGGCGTCGGCGCTCGTCGTCGGTGATGTTCGGCGCGCGCACTGCGAACCAGCTGCTGTGCACGGCGAAGAGGGTCAGCGCGGCGCGCAGCTGGGCGGCAGGCGAGTCGTCGCCCCGGCACAGCTCGCTGGCCAGGCGCATCATCCGGTCCCGCATCTTCAACCCGGCGCTGAGGCTCTTCAGCACGGTCTGGTTCTGCTCGAAGAAGCGCATCACCGAGGGCAGCTCGCTGGCGAACATCGAGTCGGCGTACCTGCTGATCAGGGTGCGGCGGGTGGCCGCGGTGCCGGGTTGCGACCGCGCCCACTCGATCAGCTCGTCCATCCGGCGCAGCCGGTCCTCGACGAAGCTGTTGACGATCTCGTCCTTGCTTCTGAAGTGGTAGTAGAGGGCGGCCTTGGTCACACCCAGCCGCTCGGCGATCTCCCGGAGTGAGGTCCTCTCGTACCCCTGCTCGGTGAAGAGCTCGAGCGCAACGGCCTGAATGCGTTCCCGCGTGCCGCCTGTGCCCTCCCTCACCCAAACCACCCAACTCGCTTGACGGTGTTCTGACATCCAACTTACCGTACGGCTAGTAAGCTGACTAGCCGGTCGGCAGGTAAGGCGTTCGCGACGTTACGGGGAGCCGGTACATGACCGAGAGCAGGGAAGCAGTCCGTCCGAACATCCGGGTCGTCCTTGTCGGCCTCATGATCACCATGATGCTGGCGATGCTCGACAACATGATCGTCAGCACCGCGCTTCCCCGCATCGTCGGGGAGTTCGGCGGGCTCGACCATTTCACGTGGGTGGTCACCGCCTATGTCCTGGGCACCACCGTCTCCACACCGATCTGGGGCAAGCTGGGCGACCTGTACGGGCGTAAGACGATCTTCATTCTGTCGATCCTGATCTTTCTGGTTGGTTCGGCGCTGTGCGGCATGGCGGGCTCCGGGATCCTCGGCGGCAGCGAGGACGGGATGCTGCAGCTGATCGGCTTCCGGGCCCTGCAGGGGCTGGGAGCCGGTGGGCTGATGGTCGGCGTCATGGCGATCATCGGCGACCTCGTCTCCCCCCGCGAGCGCGGGCGCTACCAGGGCCTGTTTGCCGGCATCATGGCCATCGCCATGGTCGCCGGCCCGCTGATCGGCGGCTTCATCACCGACCACCTCTCATGGCGCTGGGCCTTCTACGTCAACCTGCCGCTAGGTGGCGTCGCCCTGCTCGTTCTCGTGACCACGCTGCATCTGCCGAAGTACCGCACGGAGCACCGCATCGACTGGCTGGGCGCGGGGCTGATGTCGCTTGGCATCACCGCGATCGTCCTGATCACCACGTGGGGCGGCAACGAGTACGCCTGGTCCTCGCCGCAGATCCGCGGCCTCGCCGTGCTCGCCCTGGTGTGCGTCGGCCTGCTCGTCCTGGTCGAACGTCGGGCGCCGGAGCCGATCCTCCCGCTGGGCCTGTTCGCCAACCGCAATTTCGCGGTGGTCTCGGCGATGGGGTTCCTGCTCGGGTTCGCCATGTTCGGCGCGATCAACTTCCTGCCGCTCTTCCAGCAGACCGTGCAGGGCGCCTCGGCGACCAACAGCGGGCTGCTGCTGCTACCCATGATGTTCGGCATGCTGGTCGTGTCGATCGTGGCCGGTCGGACGATCACCAGGACCGGCCGCTACCGGATCTTCCCGATCGTCGGCGGCGTCGTGATGACGGCCGGGATGGGTCTGCTCACGTTGCTGGACGTCCACACCGGCAAGGCGGAACTGGCGGTCTACATGGTGGTTCTGGGCGCCGGAATGGGCTTTCTGATGCAGACCACGATGTTGATCGCGCAGAACAGCGTGGCGCAGAAGGACCTCGGTGCCGCCAGCGGCGCCGCCACCTTCTTCCGCTCGATCGGTGGCTCGTTCGGCATCTCGCTCTTCGGTGCGATCTTCGCTAACCGGTTGGCCGACTCCGCCGCCGGGCCGTTCCTCAGCGGCGGCCAGGGAGGCCCGGTGGACCCGGCCGCGCTGCAGCGGCTCACCCCGCACCTGCGCGAAATAGTCCTCGGTGGCCTCGCGGAATCGATATCCGGTGTCTTCGCCTGGGCCGTGTTCTTCACCGCCGCCGTGCCGGTGCTGGCCTGGTTCATCCGGGAGGTCCCGCTGCGCAGCACCCAGGATCCCTCCCGGCCGGCGACGCAGACTCCCGAGGAGGAAGCCGAGACGGCGCTGGCCCGGCCGCCCGTGCGCTAGCCGTGGTGTCGGCCGCCCGTGCGGTGGCGGGCGGTGTCGGCCCCCAGGGGCATCAGCGGCGGCGGGTGAACCAGCGGCGGAGCCGGCCGTACCGCTGGGCGACCACCGGCTCGCCGGTTGGATCGGTGTCGAGCCGGGCGCCGTCGCCCGCCGGCGCCGCTACCCCGGCG
>DASVMV010000277.1:0-8440 GCA_036384155.1 Micromonosporaceae bacterium | reverse complement strand
GCATCGGCGCCGGCCGTCCGCGCGCCGAGGATGCGGCCGAGCGCGCTGATCGGAAAGACCAGCCGGTACAGCCCGTAGTTGATGTAGAAGTCGCCGGGGAATCCCGTCCCGGTGTGCTGCGGCTCGTCCCAGCCGCCGTCCGGTCGTTGAGTGGCGACCAGCCAGCGCACCCCACGGGCCGCCGGTTCCTCTGCACCCTCGCCCACGGCGTGCAGGGCGAGCAGGGACCAGGCGGTCTGCGACGCCGTGGATTCTCCACGCCCGATCCAGGACGGATCCCGGTAGGAGCGCAGGTCCTCGCCCCAGCCGCCGTCGGCGTTCTGGTGTGCCAGCAGCCAGTCCACCGCCGACCGGATCGCCGGGTGGCTGGCCGGGAGGCCGGCGGCCACCAGGGCCGGCACCACCGCCCCGGTCCCGTACACGTGGTTCGCGCCCCACCGGCCGAACCAGGACCCATCCGGCTCCTGGGCCCGCAGCAGCCAGTGCACGGCACGGCGCACCGGCACGGCGGCGGCGAGGTTCTCCGCCGCCAGCGCTTCGACGATGTGCGCGGTTACGTCCGCGCTGGGTGGGTCGATGACCTCACCGAAGTCGCAGAACGGCAGGTCGCCGACGATCGCCCGGGTGTTGTCGGCGTCGAAGGCCGCCCAGCCCCCATCGCGGCACTGCATGCCGAGCAGCCAGCGGGTGGCCCGCAGCACGGCCGCGTCGGCCGGTACGCCGGTCCGACGCAAGGCCATCATCACCTCAGCGGTATCGTCGGTGTCGGCGTACCCGTCGTTGTCGAACTCGAAGGCCCAGCCGCCCACCGAGGTCGCCGGCCGGCGCACCGCCCAGTCGCCGCGGACCCGGATCTCCTCGTCGAGTAGCCAGGTCGCCGCGCGGACCAGGGCGGGATGCCCGGCCGGGAGCCCGGCGTCAGCGAGCGCCGTGACGGCGAGTGCGGTGTCCCAGACCGGCGACTGGCATGCCTCGAGCCGGCAGACAGGTCCGTCCGCCGTCTGCTCACGCACCGTAAACCGCTCCAATCCGTCCAGACCAGCGCGGAGGACCGGATGATCCAGCGGATAGCCGAGCAGCTGCAGGGCGATCAGCGAATAGACCCAGGGTGGCTGGATCCCGCCCCAGGATCCGTCGGCCTCCTGGCGGGCCACGATCCACTCGGCGGCGCGGCGCAGCGCGTGCCGGCGGACCGGACCCCGGGCGATCCGCTCGTAGCCGTTGGCGAGGCGGTCGAGTCGGTGCAGCGGACCCGACCGGGAGGCCAGTCGGGGCGGCCGCGGCGGCGGAGCGGAGGTGCGCAGTTCGTCCACGGTGAAGCCGAGCTGCCGCACCGGGCGCAGCGCGCGGACGATGGAGAGCGGGACGATGGTCTGCCGCGCCCAGCAGGCGAAGTCGTAGATGTTGAACGGCATCCAGGACGGCAGCAACACCAGCTCGGGCGGGACGGCGGGCAGCCGGGACCAGGGCCAGTGGCCGAATAGGGCCAGCCAAAAACGGGTGAACACCCGGCTCGCCGCCAACCCGCCGTGCGCACGGACGAACGCGGCTGCGGCGGCCAGGTGCGATGCTTCGGGCGGGTCGCCGGCCAGCCGTAGGGCCAGATACGCCTCCACTGTGGTGGACAGATCACCGGGGCCGCCGTGAAACGTGGCCCACGAGCCGTCCGGGCGCTGCTGGGAGCGGATCCACCGCGCCGACGCGGCGGTCCGCTCGGCGGTCCGGATGCCGAGGAACTGCCGCAGCAGCAGATCCTCGGCATCCATGGTGACGTTCGTGGCCAGTTCCCCCTTCCACCAACCGGCCGCGTCCTGCAGCGCGAGCAGATGCTCGCGGGCGCGCCGCAGCGCCTCCCGGGGCGCGTCTGACGGATCCGCGCCCGTCGACCGGTCGACCTCGACGGACGCGGCGGGCTTCGGGGACAGCAGCTCGGTCATCAGTGATCCCGTCTGGTGATGAAGTCGGCGAGGTCGGCGAATTCGGCGCGCACCTCGTCCGGCAGGTCCAGAGCATCCAGCTCCGTTCGGGCCCGCTGGGTCTCCTGCCACGCCCGCTGCTGCGTCCAGTCGCGCGCCCCGGTCGTCTCGATCAGCTCGCTCGCCCGGGCCACGTCATCGTCGGTCAGCGGCGCCGGGGACCGGTACAGCTCGGCCAGGACTCGACCCGCGCTGCCGCCGCCGGTCGCCGCCCGGACGACCGGGATGCTGCACTTACGGGCACGCAGGTCCGAACCGACCGGCTTTCCGGTGCGTCGCGGATCGCCCCAGATTCCGAGTACGTCGTCGATGAGCTGGAAAGCCAGCCCCAGATGGAAGCCGAATCGGGACAGCCCCTCGATCAGCGCCGGTGATCCACCGCAGAGCAGCGCCCCCAGCGCGCACGACCCGGCCAGCAGGGCGGCGGTCTTGTCGCCGGCCATCCTCAGGCACTCGTCGAGCGTGACGGCGTCGCGCCGTTCGAAGCTCAGGTCGGCAGCCTGACCGGCGATCAGCGTCCGGACGGCCACGGCAAGTCGTTGCGCCGCTGGGCAGCCCCCGGGCACCTCGATGAGCGCCTCGTACGCCAGCCCGATCAGGGCGTCACCGGCGAGGATGGCCGGGCCGACTCCGAACACCGTCCACGCTGTCGGTCGATGGCGGCGCTCGGTGTCGCCGTCCATCACGTCGTCGTGCAGCAGCGAGAAGTTGTGCGCCAGCTCGACCGCGACGGCCGCGGGCACGCCGGCCTCGGGCCCGGCGCCGGCAGCTTGGGCCGACAGCAGTGCCAGCATCGGCCGCAATCCCTTGCCCTGACAGGCGGCGGGTGACCCGTCGGCTTCCCAGTAGCCGAGCTGGTAGCCGGCGACCAGCCGGTTACCCGGATCCAACCGGTCCAGCAGGGCCCGGATGGCCGGCTCGACGTACGCCTGGATCTGGTCGGTGCTGCAGCTGGGTACAACGGTCATCGTGCGGCCTCCGGTTGGCGGGTGGGCCGGGACACGAGCTGACGGGCGAGAATGTCGGCGGCGGCCTGACCGCTGCGGACCGCGCCCTCCATCGTGTCCGGCCAGCCGGTGTCGGTCCATGCGCCCGCGAGTACGAGTCCGGGCAAGCGAGTGGTCGGAGCCGGCCGGTACGCCCGGGTGCCGGGTGTCTGCCGGAAGGTCGCCCGCGGCTCCCGGGTGACGAACGCGTCGCGTACCGGGGTGTGTCGGGCGGCCGGGAACAGCTCGGCCAGCGCCGACCGCTGCGTCGCCACCAGCTCGGCGGCCGGCAGCTCGATCTCGGCGTCGGCGGCCGACAGCGATACCACCAGGTGCTGCTGGTCACCGGCGTCCGGCGCGGACCGATCGAAGATCCACTGCGCCGGGGACTCCACCGCGGCGGCCATGGCCAGCTCGGTGACGCGGTGGGCGTAGCGCAGATGCACGTTGACGATCGGCGCCGCGCCCAACCGGTGCCAGTCCCCGGCGGCCGGTGCGGCCGCCGGCGGGACCAGCGACGCCGCGGCCTGGTGCGGCACAGCGAGCACGACGGCGTCCGCGGCGACCTCGCTCTCGCCTACCCCGATCCGGAATCCGGCGGGTTCCGGCTGGATCCACTGGACCCGGGACCGGGTGTGCACCCGGGCGCCGAGCCGGTCGAGCAGCCGCCGGGCTGCGACAGCGTGCAGGTCGAGCAGAGGTACCCGGGGACGGCCGATGTCACCGGCGTCGGCGGCGTCTAGCAGCCCGGTGCGGAACACCCGGGCCGCCAGCGCGAGCGACGCCTGCGCACACGGCAGGTTCAGCGCAGCCACGGTGATCAGGTCCCAGAGCCGGCGGACCGCGCGGTCGTTCTGACCGTGGTCGGCTAGCCAGACGCCGAAGGTGTGCCCGTCGGTGGCCGGCAGGTCGGGATCGACGCGCCGAAGGGCGACCGATGCCCGGGCGGCAGCCAGCCGCTCCGCCGGGCTGAGCAGGCGGTAGCCAGCCAGCGCGGGCAGCAGGTGCGCTGGGGCCGGCAACCGACGGCGGGTCAGCAGCTGCGACGCCCGGCCCGGGAGCAGCACCGGCATCGCGAACCGCGGTTGCAGCTGCGTGTGGCCGGTGGTGCCGAGCCGGTCCAGCAGGGCCCGGTAGGCGCGGTAGCAGCGCAGGAAGACGTGCTGGCCAGTGTCGACGGTCACGCCGCGGCGGCGGAAGGAGTACGTCGCCCCGCCAAGCTCCGGCCGGCTCTCCAGCAGCGTCACTGGCAGGCCGAGGTCGGCGAGCCGGATCGCCGCGGCGATGCCCGCCAACCCGCCCCCGACCACGCACACGCCGGCGCCGGTCACCGGCGGTACGGGCGACCCGGTCATGCGGGACGCCCGGCGAGAGCGCGTGCCGCTACCCACGCCTTCTCGCGCCCGGGCAGCGACACCCGGCTGCGGGTGACCGCCAACGGATCGGCGGCCAACCGGGCGAGCAGCCGGCGGTAGATGCCGGCCATCGCGGCCGTGCAGGCCGCGCTGCGCCGGTCGAGCAGCGGGAGGAGCTGCTGCCCGCTGTCGTACCAGCGGGCAGCCCGGCGGGCCTGGAAGCGCACCAGTTCGGTCAGGCGTTCGGGTGGATCGGCGAACCCGCGCCCATCCAGCCGGAGGGTGCAGCCGAACCGGTCCAGGTCCTCGGCCGGCAGGTAGATCCGCCCGTCGGTTCGGTCCTCGACCAGGTCGCGCAGAATATTCGTCAGCTGCAGCGCCACGCCCAGCGCGTCGGCCAGTGGCTCGGCCCGACCCGGATCGGCGGTGCCGAACACGCCGAGGGAGAGCCGGCCGATCGAGCCGGCCACGCAGCGGCAGTACCAGAGCAGCTCGTCAAAGGTGGCGTATCGGCGGCCGGTCACGTCGGCGGCGCACCCGTCGACGAGCTCGTCGAAGGCCGCGAGCGGGATCGGCATCCGGGTCGCGGCGTGTCCGAGTGCGGCGAGGACGGGATCCCCGCCATGGTCTGCGGGCAGCAGGTGCAGCGCCGCACGTGTCTGCGCCAGGCGGTGGAGCTTTTCGTCCGGTGGCAGGTCGCCGTCGCCGATGTCGTCGATGCGTCGTGCGGCCGCATAGATGGCCGACAGGGCGCGGCGCTTCACCGGCGGCAGCAGCCGGATCCCGTACGCGAAGTTGGCGGCCCGGCTGCGGGTGATCTGCTCGCACTCGCGGTAGGCGGCCTCGACGCCGGTGGTCGTGGTCATCCGGCGCTCCGCACCATCGCGGTGAGCCAGTGGCGGACAATGCGCCGGCGTCGCGGGCGGACGGTGACCCGCAGCGGATCGTGGCCGGCGTCCCTCAGTGCGTCCAGGGACGCCCTGCCGCCGGCCAGGTAGCCGCTCACCGCGAGCCGGGCCCAGCCGTGCAAGGCCGCTACCAGCGGGGCACCGACGTCGAGCCATGCCCGGGCGCGCTCGGCTTCGAATTCGATCAGCTCCCGCAGCTGCCGGTTGGCGGCCGGCCGGGCGAGGTGGGCCTCGATGACATGGAACCGGTCGAGGTCTGCTGCCGGCAGGTACACCCGGCCGCGACGGTGGTCCTCCTCCACGTCCTGCAGGTGTTCGACCAGTTGGAGCGCGGTGCAGATCCGATCGGACAGCGCGAGCCTCGCCGGGTCGACCTGCCCGAAGATGTGCAGAACCAGCTCGCCGACCGGGTTGGCCGACAGGGCGCAGTAGTCGACCAGGTCCTCGACGGTGGCGTACCGGGTGACGTGCTGGTCGACCCGGTTCGCCTGGATCAGCCGGACGAGCGCGTCGACGGGCAGCCGGCACTGTGCCACGGTCGGCGCGATGGCACGCACCACCGGATCGGTCACCTTGCGGTCCGAGTAGAGTGCCCGTACCTCCGCCTCGAGATGGTCGAGGGCGGCGAGCCGGTCGGTGCCGCCCGCCAGCGGCTCGTCACCGAGGTCGTCGACGTGGCGGGCGTACCGGTACACGGCGAGCAGGTGGCCCTGGTACCGGCCGGGCAGCACCCGCAGCGCCACCGGGAAGTTCTCCTGCGCTCGGGCCTGCTCGATCCGCTGCATCGCGGGGACGACGGTGTGTTGGCTCATCGGTGGTTTCCTCCCTGCCGGACAGGCGGCGGATGGCGGTCGTTCATCCGGGAAGCGGGGTCAGCCGGGTCAGGACGTGGTTCCGGGCGCGGCCCGACGTGTCCCGGCCGGCGCTGGCCGTGCTCAGGCGGAGCACCGCCGCGCAGATACCGTGCGGGTCCAGTCCGTGTTCGGCGAGCAGACCGGCCCGGTCGCCGTGCGCGATGAACGACGTCGGCAGGCCGAGAGCCCGCACCGGTGTAGCGACGGCCGCGTCGGCGACCATCCGGGCGACGCCGCTGCCGAACCCGCCCTCGCGTACCCCGTCCTCCACGGTTACGACCATGGCGTGACGGGCCGCCAGGGGAACCAGCTCCGGGTTCACCGGCCGAACCCACCGGGGGTCCACCACGGTGCACTCGACGCCGGCGTCGGCCAACATGGCCGCCGCCCGCACCGTCGTCCCAGCCATTGCGCCGACCGGGACCAGCAGCACCTGCGCGGCCGCCGAGGTGCGCAGGACGTCCATCCCGGCGATCCGGTGCAGTGCCGGCAGGCCGGCCCCGACCCGGGCCTTGGGGAACCGCAGCGCCGTCGGCCCCTCCTGGTCGGCGACCGCTTCTCGCAGCTCCTCGCGGAGCGTCGCCTCGTCGCGCGGGGCGGCCACCCGCAGGCCCGGTACGGCACCGAGCAGGGCCAGATCCCACATACCGTGGTGACTGGGCCCGTCCGGGCCGGTGATCCCGGCCCGGTCGAGCACCAGCGTGACCGGCAGACGGTGCAGGGCGACGTCGAGCAGAACCTGGTCGAACGCGCGGCTGAGGAAGGTGGCATACACCGCTACCACTGGATGCTTCCCGCCGAGGGCGAGCCCGGCCGCCGAGGTGACCGCGTGCTGTTCGGCGATGCCGACGTCCACGGTCCGGTCGGGGTAACGCTTCTCGAAGCCGCTGAGCCCGGTGGGACCGAGCATGGCCGCGGAGACCGCAACCAGATCCGGGCAGCGTTCCCCGATGGCGATGAGCTCGTCGGAGAGAACGTCGGTCCACGTTCGACCCGGCGCTTCGGGCGGCCGCCCGGTCCGCGGGTCGACCATACCCACGGCGTGCAGGCGGTCGGCATCGTCGGTCTCGGCGGCCTCGTGACCGTATCCCTTGTGGGTGACGCAGTGCACCACGATCGACCGATCCGATCTCCGCGCCCGGTGGAGTGCTGCTTCGACCTGGGCAACATCGTGGCCGTCGACCGGGCCGAGGTACGCCAGCCCGAGCGCCTCGAAGATGGTCGGGTCGGACGCGCCGGCCGTCGCCGAACCGACCCGCTCCCCGCCGTCGGCGGCGCCGGCCCGCAGGGCGGTGAGGTGCACGGCGAGGCCACCCACGGTCGGTGCGTACGAGCGGCCGTTGTCGTTGAGTACGATGACGACTCGGCCGGGTGACGCCGCCAGGGTGTTCAGTGCCTCCCAGGCAAGACCCCCGGTGAGCGCACCGTCACCCACGACCGCCACCACTGTCTGGTGCACGCCGTCCAGCGCGTATGCCCGGGACAGCCCGCTGGCGTACGACAAGGCGGTCGAGGCGTGCGAGTTCTCGACCAGATCATGCGGTGACTCGGCCCGCCGCGGGTATCCGGACAGCCCGCCTCGCCCACGCAGCCCGGAAAAGCCGGCTCGACGGCCGGTGATGAGCTTGTGGACGTACGCCTGGTGCCCCGTATCGAAGATGATGCGGTCGTGCGGGGAGCGAAACACCCGGTGCAACGCGATGGTCAGCTCAACCACGCCGAGGTTGGGACCGAGATGCCCCCCTTGTCGACAGACCGTCTCCACCAGGAAGGCCCGGATCTCCGCCGCGAGCAGCCGGAGCTGATCGCCGGTGAGCCGGTCGAGGTCGGCGGGCCGATTGACGCTGTCGAGCAGGGACATCATCTCTCCGTCCGGGTTGGCATGCCTACCTTGCGGCGACGACCGGGCGGACCGCCGGCTCCGCGGCGGGCCTACGGCCATGGGGACAGCGGGAGCACCTCGAACATGTGCAAATCACCTTAACCACCCTGATCGCCCCTACCGGCTGAAATCGCTTCGAACGCGTCAGAGGAGGGCGTCGAACTCACCGCCGCCGGCTCGGCCGTCTTTAGGAGGCCGGAATCGGCCCTCCATAGAACGTTTGCACGAACAAGACCGGATAGGGCAAAACATCACGCCAGGTCGAGGCCATCCCGTTTGCCGCACGGTGTCCGGCACATCTCAGCGGGCTTGGTCCAGGTGAACCGACTCTTGCCGCGGGTCAGGGCACTAGAAGGACCTTGCCGACGTTGCGTCGCTCGGTGATGCGCTGATGCGCCTGCGCCGCCGAGGCGAAGGGGAACACCGCGTCGATGCGTGGCTTGATCTGGCCCGCCCGCCATAGCGCGAGCAATGCATCG
>DASVMV010000276.1:0-4544 GCA_036384155.1 Micromonosporaceae bacterium | reverse complement strand
TTCGAAGGTGCAGATCGCCGCGCCGAGGCAGGCGTAGACCGGGTCGGCCGGCAGACCGGGATTGACCACCACCTCGGCCAGGCCGGCCCGGCGCGCGGACCGGACGGCAAGGGCCACCGGGCCGATGCCGTACGGGCTGGTGGGCGCCCGGTCGAGCAGAACGCCGCCGACCGGAGCGGCGGACAGCCGGTGCAGGTCGTCGCGGATCTCCACCGGCGGGCGGGTGGCGTAGGCCAAGTCGACGAGGCCCAGCATCGACAACCCGGCCGCGGCGAGGCGGGTCATCGCCAGCTGTGCCTCCGGTTCGCCGGTCGCCCCGGCCGGCACCACGACGGTGACCTCCGGTGCCCGGTCTCGCTCAGATACGGCGGCCGGGGCCATCGCCCAGAGCGGCCGGAGGACGCGAAACGGTCGGTGGTCGGCTGCCGGCTCGTTGATCATCCGTGCTCCTGGTTCGAAGCGGGCGTGGTCACGGTCGGGTTCGCACCTTCACCGCACGCTGGTGTCCGGCCCCGACCGTCGGGACCAACGAACCGACGGCGGCCAGGGCACGGCCGTGGCGACCGGACACCCTGCCGCACGGGTGGCCGAGCCGGCCGGGGAGCACCAGACGTGCCGGCAGGAGTGCACGCAGACGTGCCGGGCAGGAGTGCACGCAGCCGTGCCGGCCGGGGGAGCGGCCGGCACGGCTGCGGCGGTCCTTGCCTAGGCCCCGAAGTCCTGGGTCCAGGCGAGCCGGCCGGTGGCGTCGCGGGCGACGCCGACACCAATGTCTTCGAAGTCGCAGTTGAGGATGTTCTCGCGGTGGCCGTCGCTGTTCATCCAGTCGTTCATGACCTGCGCCGGCGTGGTCTGGCCGTACGCCACGTTCTCGCCGATGGTGCGCCATTGATAGCCGGCCCGGTCGATGCGCTCCGCAAGGCTGCTGCCGTCGCTCCCGGTGTGCGACATGGTCTGGTGCGCGGCCTGATCCTCGCTGTGCAGCTGGGCGGCGGTGGTGAGTCGGCTGTCCACGGTGAGCGGGCGGCACCCAGCGGCGGCGCGCTGCTGGTTGACCAGGTTGACCACCTGTTGCGCCTGGGTGAGCGCAGGGCTCGCGGTGGCAGTGCGAACGGGCGCGGTGGTCGCGGTGCTCTGGGTGCGTCGCGGCGTCGGGCTCGCCGTACGTTTCGGCGGCGCGACCGGAGCCACGGCCTTCGTTGAGGCGGGTGCGGGAGCGCGGGTGGCCGGTGCGCTCGGGCTCGGTCGCGCCGACGGAGGCCCGGTGGGCAGCTCGGACGGGGTGCCATCGCCGCCCGCCATGCCGGGCCCACCGGCCGTCGCGGTCGGGCCGTCGGCGGCCGTCACCGTGGCCGTCCGATCGGCGGCGGGCGGCATGAGCAGCGCGGTGATGCCGACGATGATGACCAGGGTGGCAGCCGCGGCGGTGCCGGCGAGGACGAGCGGCCGCGACGGCCGGCGACGCTCCGGTTCACCGGTCTTTGCCGGGGCTTCGTCCGGGATTGGGCGGTACCGGTCGCCACCGGGGCCGAGAGGGTCGGTGCTGTCGTACGGCTCGGAGGCCCGGTGCCTACCCCCGCGCCGCCGGGACTGGTCCAGTGGTGGAGGGGACCACTGGTCGTCCGGTGCGGCGTCGGTCCGGTCCGGCTCGAACGGGTCGGTCCACCCGGGCACGCGATTGCCTCCATTTGACGTCGGGCTAGCTGGCCGCGGGGGACGCTACGGGTCCGAGTTGCGGGCGGGCAATCTGACTAAGGAAGATATAAGTAAGCGGGTTCGCACCCAGTGGAGCTTGACGAAATGCGGACATCGGCGGATTATGTGAGGTGTCGCCAGTCGCGCCCGACCATGCCCGCGTGTCGTGGGTTGGGAGTCGCGAATAGTTGGGCGCGCGTTGGCCGGCCTTTCCGGCAGCGCATTACAAGGAGACACGATGGCTAAGGCCCTCTACGGCCACGTCGCAGCGGTGCCCGACCGGCGCCTGCTCGACGAGGTCACCCGACTGCGTGCCATGGTTCAGGCACTGGAGTTCGAGGTCACGCGGCTGCGTGCCGAGAATGATCGACTGGCTGCGGCCGCGGCCGAAGCAGACGATCTGCTGCGGCTGACCGAGCCGGCGTTGACCTGATTCCTGTGGCGCCGCGGGCCTCCGCGGCCGCTGCCCGGGACAACTGCACGCACCACACCGATCGCGCGCCGACACATACGTGGCGGCGCGCAACTTTGTGCCCGGCGTGCTGTCGGGCCGGCCTCGGTCACTAGGGTTAACCTGCGAAGGGATCGGATCGCCGCCCGGTCCGACCGGTCGACCGCACACATCCGCGGCTGGCGCCGTGCGCAGCCACCAGCCATCCGACGGCGGGCGGTCCCGTCGGACGAGGATCGGAACGTGCATCTCAAGAGCCTGACCGTCAAGGGCTTCAAGTCCTTCGCCTCCGCCACGACGCTCAAGCTTGAGCCGGGCATCACCTGCGTGGTCGGCCCGAACGGCTCGGGCAAGTCGAACGTGGTCGACGCGATCGCCTGGGTGCTCGGGGAGCAGGGAGCCAAGGCCCTGCGCGGCGGCAAGATGGAAGACGTGATCTTCGCCGGCACCGCCGGCCGAGCGCCCCTCGGCCGGGCCGAGGTGACGCTGACGATCGACAACACCGACGGGGCGCTGCCCATCGACTACACCGAGGTGTCGATCACCCGGCGGATGTTCCGGTCGGGCGAGAGCGAGTACGAGATCAACGGCAGCTCGTGCCGGCTGCTGGACATCCAGGAACTGCTCTCCGACTCCGGCATCGGGCGGGAGATGCACGTCATCGTCGGCCAGGGGCAGCTCGATGCCGTCCTGCACGCCAAGCCGGAAGACCGCCGCGCCTTCATCGAGGAGGCCGCCGGCGTACTCAAGCACCGCAAGCGCAAGGAAAAGGCGCTGCGCAAGCTCGACGCGATGCAGAGCAACCTCAACCGGCTGACCGACCTCACCGCTGAGCTGCGGCGCCAGCTCAAGCCGCTGGGCCGCCAGGCGGAGGTCGCCCGCCGGGCGGCCGGGATCCAGGCCGACCTGCGGGACGCGCGGCTGCGCCTGCTGGCCGACGATCTCGCCACGCTGCGCAGCACCCTCGATAAGGAGATCGCCGACGAGACCGCGCTGCGGGAACGCCGAGAGCTGGTGGAGGCCGAGTACGGCACGGCGCAGCAGCGGCTGGCCGAGCTCGAGACCGGCCTCGCCGAAGACGCGCCGCTGCTGGCGGCCGCGCAGGACACCTGGTACCGGCTGTCCGCCCTGCAGGAGCGGTTCCGGTCCACTGAGCAGCTCGCCCGGGAGCGGCTGCGCCACCTGAGCGGGACGCCGGACGACGAACGGCCCGGCCGTGACCCCGACGAACTCGCGGCCGAGGCCGAGGAGGTGCGCGCGCAGGAGGAGGAGCTGCGGGCCGCGCTGACCGAAGACCAGGTGCACCTGGCCGAGGCGGTGGAGCGGCGGCAGGACCTGGAACGCCAACTCGCCGCCGCCGAACGCGCCCTGGTGGCCGCGGCGAAGGCCATCGCCGATCGCCGGGAGGGGCTGGCCCGACTCGCCGGGCAGGTCAATTCGGCGCGGGCGCGTACGACCTCCGCAGCCGAGGAGATCGCGCGCCTCGCCGCCGCGCACACCGACGCCCTGACCCGGGCCGAGAAGGCGCAGACCGAGCTCGACCGGGTTGCCGCGCAGTCGTCCGCGGCCGATCGGGACAACGCCAACCTGGACGCCCGGCACGCGCAGGCACAGGCGACCCACGACGCGGCCGTGCGGGCCGTCCGCGCACTGACCGAAGCCGAACGAAGCGCGGAAAAGGATGCCGCCACCTGGAAGGCTCGCGAGGAGGCGCTCGCGATGGGCCTGCGCCGCAAGGACGGGGCCGGAGCGCTGCTGGCCAGCGCCGAGCAGGTGCCCGGCCTGCTGGGCAGCCTCGCCGGCATGCTCACGGTCGCCCCCGGCGACGAGGCGGCGCTCGCCGCCGCGCTCGGCGGACTCGCCGACGCGGTGGCCGTCGCGGGCGTCGAGGAGGCCACCGAGGCACTGCGGCTGCTGAAGATCCAGGACGCCGGCCAGGCCAGCCTGCTGGTCGCCGGACCGGCCCGGCCGGGCATGATCGGGTCGCGTGATGCGCTGCGGCCGGCCCTGCCCGCCGGTGCCCGCTGGGCGCCCGACCTGGTGCGGTGCCCGGACGACGTACGACCGGCCGTGCACTGGGCGCTGCGGGACGTCGTACTGGTAGCCGATCTCGCGGCGGCGACCAAGTTGGTCACGACGCACCCCGAGCTGCGGGCCGTCACGGCCGACGGCGACGTGGTCGGGGGGTACGCGGCGGCCGGCGGATCGACCAGGCCGCCGAGCTTCATCGAGGTGCAGGCGGCGATCGAGGAAGCGCGGGCCAACGGTCGGCGCGCCGAGGAGGCGATCGCGGACCTGCGCGAGCAGCTCACCGCCGCGCGCGCCGAGGCCGACCGGTGCAAGGAAGCCGTCCAGGAGGCCGCCGGGGTCAAGCGCGAGGCCGAGGGGCAGCGCAACG
>DASVMV010000275.1:0-2927 GCA_036384155.1 Micromonosporaceae bacterium | reverse complement strand
GCTCCGGGCGCCGCGGCGGTCGTGGCCGCGCGCGACGGGGCGAGCGCCGGTGTGGGCAGCAACGCGTACGGGCTCGGACGCGAAGCCACCGCCAACGGCACCGGGATGGTGCTGGCGAACCCGCACTTCCCGTGGGACGGCCCGGAACGCTTCTACCGGATGCACCTGAAGATCCCCGGCCGGTACGACGTGGAGGGTGCCGCCCTGATCGGCGACCCGCTCGTCGAGATCGGACACAACGCATCGCTTGCCTGGAGTCACACCGTCTCGACCGCGCGCCGCTTCGTCTGGCACCGGCTGACGCTGGTGCCCGGTGACCCGACCTCCTACCTGTACGACGGCGAGGCGCGCGAGATGAAGGCGCGTACGGTGACGATCCAGGTCCCGTCGCCGGCCGGCGGCACCGTGCCGGTCACCCGGACCTTCTACGACACGCACTTCGGCCCGGTCGTCGTCGTACCCGGGACGTTCGACTGGACGACCAGCACGGCGTACGCGATCACCGACATCAACGCCGACAACAACCGCGCGCTGGACGGCTGGCTGCAGATGGGCCGGGCGGCGTCGGTCCGGGAGCTGAAGTCGGTTCTCGACCGCTACCAGTTCCTGCCCTGGGTCAACGTCATCGCGGCGGACGCCACCGGCGAGGCGATGTACGGGGATCACTCGGTGGTGCCCCGGGTGACCGACGAGGTGGCGGCGGCGTGCATTCCCGCCGCGTTCAAGCCGACGTACGCCGCGACCGGGCAGGCGGTGCTCGACGGGTCGACGTCGGCCTGCGCACTCGGGTCGGACCCGGACGCCGCCGTACCGGGAATCCTCGGCCCGGCACACCTGCCGGTGCGGTTCCGCGATGACTATGTGACCAACTCGAACGACAGCTACTGGCTGGCCAACCCGGCGCAGCCGCTGGCGGGCTTCCCGCGGATCATCGGCGACGAGAAGACGGCGCGCAGCCTGCGTACCCGGCTGGGCCTGGTCCAGGTGCAGCAGCGTCTCACCGGTGCCGACGGGCTGCCGGGCGCCGGGTTCAGCAGCGAAAACCTCTGGGAGGTCGGCCTGGGCGACCGGGTGTACGGCGGCGAACTGCTCCGCGACGATCTGGTGGCGCTCTGCGACGCCAACCCCACGGCCGTCGCGACGAACGGGGCGACCGTGGACCTGACCGGGGCCTGTGCCGCGCTGCGCGGCTGGGACCTGCACGCCAACCTGGACAGTCGCGGGGCGCACATGTTCCGCGAGTTCGCCCTCGCCGGCGGCATCCGGTTCGCCAATCCGTTCGTGGTCACCGATCCGGTCAGCACGCCGAGCGGGCTGGCCACGAGCGACCCGCGGGTGCTGACCGCGCTGGCGAATGCCGTGCAGAAGCTGGCGGGCATCCCGCTGGACGCGCCATTGGGCGCAATCCAGACCGAGCCGCGCGGTGCGGAGCGGATCCCGATCCACGGCGACCGCCACGAGACCGGGGCGTTCAACGTGATTACGGGCGTGTTCGTGCCCGGTGTGGGCTATCCGAAGATCGCACACGGCTCGTCGTTCGTGATGGCGGTCGAGCTGGGTGCCGGCGGGCCGTCCGGGCGCCAGATCCTCACGTACTCGCAGTCGACCAACCCGAACTCGCCGTACTACGCCGACCAGACCCGGCTCTTCTCGGGCAAGGGCTGGGACACCATCAAGTACACGGAGGCGCAGATAGCCGCCGACCCGAACCTGCGGACATACACCGTGCGGGAGGACAAGCGGGACTGAATGACACGATGGGTGGCGGCCTGACCAGCCTCAGCGGTTCGGGCCGCCGGGGCCGGCGGTCGTACCTGTCTGCGCGCCGGCGCCACCCGCCGCCTCCCGCCGGCCGACGCCCTTGCCGTGGTAGATCTCCGGTCCAGGATCTCCGGGATCGGACAGCTGCGTGTCGATCGGCTTCCCGGCGGGATCGGCGAGCCCGGCCCGGCGGAGCGCGTCGACCAACTCGTCGTGCGACATCCGGTCGGCGCCCGGCAGGTCCGCGGCGCGCGCCATCGCGCGCAGGGTGGCGAGATCCAGATCCGCGTACGACTCCGCCATGCGGCCGCTGTTCCCGCAGAGCGGCGGCGGAAACCTGACCGCACCGGGACATTTCCGCACGCTGCGTCGGCGCCTGGGGCGCGCGGGGTTCCTGCGTCGGGAGTGAGCGCGGGGCATAGGGCGATGGCGATCTTGCGTACAGTCGGTCTCATGGCGCGATCACCCGCAGTGCAGCTCGCTCCCGGTGTCTGGCGGATCCCGACCGTGGGGCGGGCGGCGGTCAACTCGTTCGCCTTCGTCGAGGACGACGGCGGTGTCACGCTGGTCGACTGCGGCCTCAAGAAGGCGCCGGCCAGGATCGTCGCCGGGCTCGCCGCGATCGGCAAGACGCCGGCCGACGTCACTCGTATCCTGCTCACCCACGCCCATGCGGATCATGCCGGCGGAGCGGCCGAGATGGCGCGCACGACCGGCGCATCGGTCGCCGTCCATGCCGCAGACGTGGAGTACGCGGAAGCCGGGCGGGTGCCCGGCCGGGATCCGTCCTTCCTCGGGGGGCGATTGTTCAACCGGCTGCCCGGCGGGTTTCCCGCGGTGGACATCGCGCAGCCGCTCGCCGACGGCGACGTCCTGGACGTGGGCGGCGGGCTGCGCGTCGTGCACACCCCAGGCCACTCTCCCGGACACGTCTCGCTCCTGCACGAGCCGACCAAGGTGCTCATCACCGGTGACGCGATCTTCAACGTCCTGGGAATGCGGTGGTCGCCGCGAGCCCTCTGTTCGGACTTTCGGATGACTCAGCAGACCGCTCACGTGCTGGGCGAGCTTGAGTACGACGTGGCCGCCTTCACGCATGGCCCGCAGATCAGGGAGCGGGCTCGCGAGCAGGTGCGGAGCTTCCTCTCCCGTCTCCAGCCCAGCTG
>DASVMV010000274.1:0-4249 GCA_036384155.1 Micromonosporaceae bacterium | reverse complement strand
GCCGCCAGCCATCGGGTGGGACACTCGCACCTCCGGGTCGATCCGTCGGGCCCAAGTCTTCCCGACGCCTACGACAACCTCGGCGGTAACCGGGTTCTTCCCGAACGGTCCTTACCGGTTCGCAGGCGCCGAAGATCTTATTCGGCGGCGCCGGCCAGGTCCCGTAGCCGACGGGTCTGCGCCTCCCGCTCCGCGCGCTGCTGCGCGGCGGGTGCGCGCCCGGCGGCGCCGGACAGCAGAGCCTTGATCTCGATCACCGCGTCGCGGTGACCGGCCAGGACGGCGGCGGCCAGATCGTGCACGGCGGACTCGAGGTCGGCACGCGGCACGACCAGATTGGCCAAACCGATCCGCTCGGCGTCGGACGCGCTCAGCCGCCGGCCAGTAACGCAGATCTCCAGGGCCCGGGAATAGCCGACCAATTCGACCAGCCGCCCGGTGCCGGCGAGATCGGGCACCAGCCCGAGGGTCACCTCCGCCATGCACAGCTGCGCGTCATCGGCCAGCACGCGAAGGTCGCAGGCGAGCGCGAGCTGAAAGCCCGCGCCGATGGCATGACCCTGGACAGCGGCGATCGAGACGATGTCGGGGCGGTGCAGCCAGGTGAAGGCGGCCTGGAACTCGGCGATGCGCTGCGCACACGCCTCCGGCGACAGCCGGGCGAGCCCGGCGAGGGAGTCCGGGCCGTCACCGGCCGCCACCGCCCGGTCGAGGCCCGCCGAGAAGGCGCGGCCCTCACCCCGGACCACGACGACCCGTACGTCTGCGGTCAGCGCACGCGCGACATCGCGCATCGCGTCCCACATGGCGGGGGTCTGCGCGTTGAGTACGTCGGGCCGGCACAACGTCACCGTCGCCACCGGCCCGTCGCGGTCCAGCCGTACCCCGTCGCGGTTGCTCACCGGGGGAGCCGCGGTGCCGCGGGCGCGGGGCCGGAGTGGAAGGCGCTCAACCCTTCTTGCGGCGGCGGGCGCCGCCGCGCTGGCGCAGCTGCACGCCCGACTCGGTGAGAACCCGGTGGATGAAGCCGTAGGAACGGCCGGTGGACGCCGCGAGAGCGCGGATGCTCTCGCCGGAGGTGTACCGCTTCACCAGGTCTTTGGCCAGCGTCTGGCGCTCGGTCCCGACGATCCGACGACCCTTCTCGGTGCTGGTGGCTGTGCCGGTGGCTGCCATGGTTAGATTCCTCACGTCCAGGCTCCGGTGCGGTCTCATCTATTAGACCGCCTTGAACGATCATGCGCCAGATATCAACTATTCGCCAACCGACACGCACCGCAATGTCAACTTGCCGATAGCGTGACGAACTCAGGCGAGTTCGACCAACTCCAGAAGATCGTCGCTCCAGGCGTCCTCGTCGCCGTCGGGCAGCAGGATCGCCCGGTCCGGCTTGAGCGCCTGCACGGCACCCGGGTCGTGGGTCACCAGCACGATCGCGCCCGGATAGCGGGCGATCGCGTCGAGCACCTGCTCCCGGCTCACCGGGTCGAGGTTGTTCGTGGGTTCGTCGAGCAGCAGCACGTTCGCGCCCGAGCAGACCAGCGTGGCCAAGGCCAGCCGGGTCTTCTCGCCGCCGGACAGGACGCCCGCCGGCTTGTCGACATCGTCGCCGGAGAACAGGAAGGCGCCGAGGATCTTGCGTAGGTCCGTGTCGCTCTGCTCGACCGCGGCACTGCGCATGTGCTCCAGGACGCTGCGACCGATGTCGAGGGTCTCGTGCTCCTGCGCGTAGTACCCGAGCCGGAGCCCGTGGCCCGGGCGTACCTCGCCGGTGTCCGGTTCGAGCAGCCCGCCGAGGATCCGCAGCAGGGTCGTCTTGCCGGCGCCGTTGAGGCCCAGGATGGCCACGCGTGAGCCGCGGTCGACCGCGACGTTTACGTCGGTGAAGATCTCCAACGACCCGTACGACTTGGACAGACCGGTGGCCGTCAGCGGGGTCTTTCCGCACGGGACCGGCGTCGGGAACCGGACCTTCGCCACCCTGTCGGCGACCCGTTGGTCCTCCAGCCCCGCGAGCAGTCGCTCGGCCCGCCGGGCCATGTTCTGCGCCGCGACGGCCTTCGTGGCCTTGGCGCGCATCTTGTCGGCCTGCGCCATCAGCGCTCCGGCCTTCTTCTCGGCGTTGGCCCGCTCGCGCCGGCGCCGCCGCTCGTCGGTCTCCCGCTGCTCCAGGTACGCCTTCCAGCCCAGGTTGTAGGCGTCGACGACCGACCGGTTGGCGTCGAGGTACCAGACCTTGTTGACGACGGCCTCCAGCAGCGACACGTCGTGGCTGATCACGATGAGTCCGCCCTTGTGGCCCGACATGTAGCCGCGCAGCCAGGCGATCGAGTCGGCGTCGAGGTGGTTGGTCGGCTCGTCCAGCAGGAGGACACCCTCCTCCCCCGCGTCGCGAAACAGGATGCGGGCCAGCTCGACCCGGCGGCGCTGGCCGCCCGACAAGGTGCCGATCGTCTGTGCCAGCACCCGGTCGGGCAGCCCGAGGTTGGCGCAGATGCGGGCCGCCTCGGCCTCGGCCGCGTACCCGCCGAGCGCGGCGAACTGGTCCTCGAGCGCGCCGTACCGGCGCACGAGGCGGTCGTCGGGGTCGTCGGCGAGCGCCGCCTCGACCTCGCTCATCTGCGCCATCAGCGTGTCCAGGCCGCGGGCGGACAGCACCCGGTCGCGGGCGGTGACGCCGAGATCGCCGGTACGCGGATCCTGCGGCAGATAGCCGACGCTGCTCGTGCGCTCGACGGTGCCGGCGTACGGCTGGCCCTCCCCCGCGAGCACCTTCAGGGTCGTGGTCTTGCCGGCGCCGTTGCGGCCGACGAGGCCGATCCGGTCGCCGGGCTGCACCCGCAACGTCGTCTCGGACAGCAGGATCCGGGCGCCGGCACGCAGTTCCAGGCCGGTGGCACTGATCATTTCGGGGGCTCGCTCTCGGTGCGGAAACGGCTGACGGGGGCACGCGAAAGCGCCGGCGGGGGTGGAGGTTCCCGTCGGCGCGGGGCGGGTCAGCCTTCGCAGCGCAGCACGGAGTCAAGTGTACCGGCCGCCGCTGCCGTCCTGCGGGGATTACCGCTCAAGATCATCGGGTATCGGAAACGGCGTCCGGACCCCGTCCGGCACGGATCATCAACGAAGCTGGATCAATCGGACGTACGGGTCTTGGGAGCCGATATGGAGCTGAACGAGAACGCGAGGATCGATACTTCCCAAATCGAGGACCGCCGGGGATCCGGTGGGGGCGGCGGCTTCGGCGGCGGGGGTATCCCGATCCCGATCCCGACCGGCCGTGGCGGCTGGATCGGAGTCATCATCACCCTGCTCGTCATGCTGGTCGGCGGCGGGTTCGGCCTCAACGCCATGACCGGCGGCAACGACTCCGCTGACAACACCTCGCTGGAGCAGAAATGCCAGGCCAACGACAAGCTCAAGCAGCTCGATTGCCGCAACACCCTCTACGTCAACTCGATCCAGGCGTACTGGCGTACGGCGCTGCCCGAGCAGTTCGGCAAGCCGTACCAGCCGTCGAAGACCGTCTTCTTCAGCCAGGCGGTCAACACCGGCTGCGGCCAGGCCGACTCCGGCGTCGGGCCGTTCTACTGCCCCAGTGACGACAAGGTTTACATCGACCTGACGTTCTATCGGCTGCTGGCCGACCAGCTGGGTGCAAGCGGCGAGTTCGCCCAGCCCTACGTGCTGGCCCACGAGTACGGCCACCACGTGCAGGACCTGCTCGGCACCGAAGCCGCGATGCGCCGCCAGCAGCAGCGCGACCCGGGCGCCACCAACAAGCTGTCGATCATGCTCGAACTGCAGGCCGACTGCTATGCCGGCGCGTGGGCCAAGAACGCCACCGGCACCGCCGACCAGTCCGGTCAGAAGATCTTCAAGAGCATCACCGAAACGGACATCAAGGAGGCCATCGACACGGCCGCGGCGATCGGCGACGACGCCATCCAGCGCCGAGCCGACCGCCCGGTCAACCCGAGCGAGTTCACCCACGGCACGTCCGCGCAGCGGCAGCAGTGGTTCACCCGCGGCTACGAGACCGGCGACCCCAAGAGCTGCGACACGTTCAACGGCACGCTCGGGTAGCGCGGCGCGTCGTCCACGTGCGGCCGGTGGCGAGGCGAGGCTATCCAGCCGCGTCCGGCACCGGCCGCGGGTCGCGCACCAGGACGCGCACGGCCCGGGCGGCGGCGACCGCCGACACCAGCACGGCGTGCCGCGGCTCAGGCACCTCCAGCAGCCGGTCCGATCG
>DASVMV010000273.1:0-1763 GCA_036384155.1 Micromonosporaceae bacterium | reverse complement strand
TCCCGCGGCCAGCACCTGCTCGGCGGTGCGCTGCTCGGCCTCGGCGGCCTCCGGGATCTCCGGTTCGGCGTCGCGATGCACCAGGCGAAGCACCCCGGCGCGTCCGGACAGGGCGTCGTCGATGGCGGCCCGGGTGGTTGGCGTCGTCGGGTGCGGCAGGTCGCCGGCGCTGTGCCAGGAGAGCCGGCAGATGCGTCCCGGCGAGTTGAGGGTCGCCTCGGCTTCCTGGACCCGCGCGCGGAAGACGTGCACCAGCACGTCGGGCAGGGCGTCGCCCGGCCCGCCGCCGGTCAGGTGGTAGATCCCGACCAGCTCCTCGATGTCCGTCTCCATGCCGGTTTCCTCGCGGATGTCGCGCACCGCGGCCCGGATCGGACTCTCTCCGGTGCGCACCCGGCCGCCGGGCAGACCCCACCGGCGGCGTCCCTGGCGCTGCTGGCAGAGCAGCACGCGGCCGGCGTCGTCGGTGACGACCGCGGCGACCGCGAATGTGAGCGAGTTCATAGCCAGCAAGCCTACGGCGCGCCAGACCACGCGTCAGCCTGCAGCCGATGCCAACCCTCCGGGGTGCCGTCGCGACCGGGGCTGCCGCATCGCCGGGCGGCGGCGGTAGCGTGTGCATCCGTGAATTCCGCCTCGCTGCCTCCGCAAGCGGCCATACCCAGCCCCAGCACCGCCGTATGGCACCTCGGGCCGGTGCCGATCCGGGCGTACGCCCTCTGCATTGTCCTGGGCATCGTGGTCGCCTGCGTGGTGACCGAGGCGCGGCTGCGCCGTCGGGGCGCCGCGCCGGGCGCCATTCTGGACATCGCGGTATGGGCGGTCCCATTCGGCATCATCGGCGCCCGCATCTACCACGTGATCAGCTCGCCGCAGGCTTACTTCGGTGCGAACGGCGACCCGATCCGCGCCCTCTACATCTGGGAGGGCGGGCTCAGCGTCTGGGGCGCGGTCGCCGGTGGCGCCGTCGGCGCCTGGCTCGCCGTTCGCCAGCTCGGGATGCCGCTGAGCGTGGTCGCCGACGCCTCGGCGCCCGGCATGCCGCTGGCCCAGGCGGTCGGCCGGTTCGGCAACTGGTTCAACAACGAGCTGTACGGCGGCCCGACGACGCTGCCCTGGGGGCTGCAGGTCCACAAAATGAACCCGGACAACCCCGGCCACGCCGAAGTCATCAACGGCCAGCCGGTCCTCCTCGAGGGCCTCTACCACCCGACCTTCGCGTACGAGGCGCTGTGGAACGTCGGCGTCGCCGCGCTGGTGTTTCTCGCCGACCGCCGGTTCAAGCTGGGCCGGGGCCGGGCCTTCGCGCTGTACGTCATGGGCTACACCCTCGGCCGGTTCTGGATCGAGCTCATGCGCACCGACAAGGCGACCGAGCTCTTCGGCGTACGGATCAACGTCTTCACCGCGGCACTCGTCTTCGCCGGCGCGCTGGTGTACTTCCTGCGGGTCCGCGGCCCCCGCGAGTACCTGGTCCCGGTTCGCGCCGCACCGGGGGAGGCCGCACCGGGAGAGGCCGCACCGGGGGAGGCCGCACCGGCGGACACCGGCCCGAGCGACGTTTCCGCGGTGGATGTGTCCCGGCGGCCGAGCCGGCCAACGCCGGAGGCTCCGGACCGGTACCTGGTGGTCACCGAGGAGCAGTTCCGCGCGTACCAGGCGACCGGTGAGCTCCCCGCCACCGCCACCGCCACCGCCACCGCCGACGCAGTCGCGGGCGCGGACGACGGCGCCGCCGGCGGGCACCCCGACGGCACCGAAAC
>DASVMV010000272.1:0-6223 GCA_036384155.1 Micromonosporaceae bacterium | reverse complement strand
CATCAGCTCGCCGCGGGCCTCACCGCCGCGGGTCTCGTCGTACTTGTCGGCGACCCGGTCGAAGGGCAGGGACGGCGACGGGGACACGGGCCCACGCTAGCCGCGGGCAGCCCGGGGCGGTGCCCCGCCGAGCCCGCGGACCGCCTCCGACAGGTCGCCGGTGATGTAGCGCTGCAGTGTCGGCGCGATGGCCGGCACGACCGTCTCGGGCGGTGCGGAGGCGAGCGGTTCGAGCTTGATGATGTAGCGCATCATCGCCATTCCGGCGACCTGCGAGGCAACCAGCGAGGCCCGCAGCGGCGCCTCAGCGGGGTCGAGGTCCAGGCCGGCCAGCACCCGTCGCAGGATCTGGGTCGTCAACAGCTCGCGCAGTAGACGGGCGCTCCATTCGTTGCTGACGCCCGATCGCAGCAGGGCCACCCCGGCGGCGCCGGCCGGCGAGTCCCAGATTCTCAGGAACATCCGGACGAGACGCTCGCCGACCTGCCCGGCGCCGCCGGCGAGTATCTGGGGCACCAACTCGCGCGGGTCGATCGGCGCGTTCATCGCCGCCAGGAAGAGCTGGTCCTTCGTACCGAAGTAGTGATGGACCAGCGCCGGGTCGACCCCGGCGCTGGTCGCGATCGATCGGATCGAGGCCCGGTCGAACCCGCGCTCGGCGAAGGCCTCCCGGGCCGCGGCCAGAATGGCTTCGCGGGTGTCCGGGTTGCCGGGTCGCCGTCCGGTCCGTCGTGCCATCGCGTTCCTTTGGACGAATCAGGGGGTGCGCCGCCGCAGGGTGGCCGCGGCCAGGACCAGGGCGACCACCACCGCCCCGGCAACGATCGCCAGGTCGCGCCACATCGTGCCGGTCGGTTGGCTGTTGGCTCCGACCTCCTGCAGCGCCTCGACGGCGTACGAGAGCGGCAGCACGTCGCTGATCGCCTGCAGCCAGCCCGCCATCAGTCCGCGGGGGACGAAGAGGCCGCACAGCAGGATCTGCGGGATCACCACGACCGGCATGAACTGTACGGCCTGGAACTCGGTCTGGGCGAAGGCGCTGCAGAAGAGCCCCAGCGCCACGCCGAGCACGGCGTTGATCACCGCGATCACAATGACCAGCCACTTCTCCCCGGCCGTGTCCAGGTCGAAGAGCCAGTACGCCACGCCGGCGGCGATGGCTGCCTGGATGGCCGCGGCCAGGCCGAACGCGATGCCGTAGCCGAAGAGCAGGTCAAGCTTGCCCAGCGGCGTGGTCAACAGTCGTTCCAGGGTCCCGCTGGTGCGCTCGCGCAGCATGGCGATGCTGGTGACCAGGAACATGATCACGAAGGGAAAGATGCCGAGCATGATGAGGGCGACCCGATCGAAGATCGACGGCAGGCCGGGCGGAGTGGGCTGGTCGGCGTACATGAAGTAGAGCACGGTGAGCAGCAGGGTCGGCACGGCGACCAGCAGCGCGATGGTGCGCCGGTCGTGCCGCAACTGCCGCAGGATGCGCCCGGTGGTCGCGGCCAGGATGCGGGAACTCATGACTGCACCTCGGCCTTCTCGCGCCTCTTGATCAACCGCAGGAACGCGGTGTCGAGATCGTCGGTCTCCGCGGATGCCCGCACGGCGTCCGGAGTGTCGTCGGCGATGAGCTGTCCCTCCCGGATGAGCAGCAGCCGGTCGCACCGGCTGGCCTCGTCCATCACGTGGCTGGACACCAGCAGTGTTGTGCCCTCGGCGGCCATCTGGTGGAACTTGGCCCACAGATCGGCGCGCAGCACCGGGTCCTGGCCGACGGTCGGCTCGTCGAGGATGAGCAACTCGGGGCGGCCGACGATGGCGCAGGCCAGGGACGCTCGGCTGTGCTGGCCACCCGACAGGGTGCTCACCAGTTGCGTCGCCGCGTCGGCCAGGCCGACGTCGGCTACGGCCCGATCCGCGTCGGCCCGGGACAGCCCGTGAAGCGCGGCGAAGTAGCGGGCGTTCTCCCGAACCGTCAGGTCCCGGTACACGCTCGGGGCCTGGGTCAGGTAGCCGATCCGGCGGCGCAGCCGGGGCGAGCCCGCCGGCTCGCCGAGCACAGTCACCGTCCCGGACCGGATCTTCTGCACGCCCACGATGGCCCGCATGAGCGTGGTCTTGCCGCTGCCGCTGGGGCCCAGCAGCCCCGTGACGATGCCCGGGGGGACGGCACAGCTGAACTTTTCCAGCACCCCGTGTCCGCCCCGGTCGACGTCGAGGTCGCGGACCTCGATCGCGGTCTCCATGGTCCCTCCCGGCGAAACTCATCAAGCGTTGAACTCAACGCTAGGTGAAATTTTTCGAGCCGGCAAGGCCCGGGATGCGCCACCTCGCGACGAGCGCCGTCAGTTGGGTTCGCCGTCCGGTCCCTTGCTCCACTCGGTGACCGGGCGGGGACGCGGCACGCCGTCGACGGCGACGTCGACGAACTCGTCGAAGAAGGCCACCAGACCAGTCAGCCGACCGGCGTCGGGCAGCGGATCACGGTAGGTCCACGCGATGTCCGGGTGCGCGTCGAGCGACCAGTAGCTCGCCACTCCCTTGTACGGGCACACGGTCCGGTGCTCGCTGGGGCGCAGGTCGGCCACGACGTCTTCGCGCGGGAGGTAGAACCGGGTGGGCAGGCTGGTCTCGAAGACCAGCGTGGGGCGGGCGCTGTCGGCCACCAGCCGGCCACCGACCTCGACCCGGACCTGGCGGGTGCTAGGCCGGATGTCCACCCGGTGGTACGGATCGCGGGGGTGTCCGATCAGCTGCTCGTCCTCCTCGTACCAGGCGTCGAAGGCGGCGAAGTCCAGCGCGACGTACCCGGCCAGGTCGGGATCCGCGGGCCGGAAGGCGGCCGCCGGGCGCTCATCCCCGTCGACCCGGACGGAGAGTGGCTCACCCGCCGTGGAGTGCACGGCGAACGGAATGCCGGGGTGCAGCATCCCCTGCGGCCCGGGTTGGGCCGGCGGCGACGCCGGAACCAGTTCGGCGGCCACGTCGCCGTCCGGCACCGCGTACCCCGGCACCACCCGGCGCGGCTCCCAGACGAGCAGGGCTGTCCTGCTGTCGACCACCGTCCGGTCGCCGAGGCGGGCGCGTACCCATTTGTCGGTCGGTTCATGACGCAGTTCGCCTAGCCGGCCCCGCACCGCGTCGCGCATTCGAAGGCTCATGGCTTTACTGTCGTCAACTGGCCGGCCCCTGGTACAGCCAATGACCGGTCAGCTAAGCCGGATTGGGCTTTACGGCGGGCGAAGTCGAACTGGGAGTGGGTCCCGGGGCGCCGAGCGGACGGAGGAGTGAGGGTGCGGCGACGACCGATGGGAAAGAACGGACCCGAGGTATCGGCCATCGGCCTCGGCTGCATGGGCATGAGCTTCGCCTACGGCGCGCGGGACGACGAGGAGTCGACCCGAACCCTGCACCGCGCCCTCGACCTTGGGGTCAACCACCTCGACACCGCCGACCTGTACGGCTGGGGGCAGAACGAGGAGCTGCTCGGGCCGGTGGTCCGCGCCCGCCGTGCCGAGGTCTTCCTCGCCACGAAGTTCGGTAACCGGCGGCGGGACGATTCGCCGGGCACGTACGTCGACAGCAGCGGCGCCTGGGCCCGCGAGGCGTGTGACGGATCACTGCGGCGCCTTGGCGTCGACACGATCGACCTGTACTACCTGCACCGGCGCAACCCGGAGACGCCGATCGAAGAGACCGTCGGCGCCATGGCCGAGCTGGTGCGGGCCGGCAAGGTCCGGCTGATCGGGCTCTCCGAGGTCAGCCCGGCGACGCTGCGGGCGGCGCACGCCGTCCACCCGGTAACCGCGGTGCAGATGGAGTACTCGCTGTTCAGCCGCGACGTCGAGGCGGAAATGCTGGGCACCTGCCGGGAGCTGGGCGTGGCGCTGGTGGCGTACGCGCCGGTGGGCCGGGGCATACTGACCGGAACGATCAACAACCGGGACCAGCTGAGCGCCGACGACGTCCGCACCCGCGCGCCGCGGTTCTCCGAGCAGAACCTCGCTGCGAACCTCGACCTGGTCGCGGCCGTCCGGGCGATCGCCGCCGAGATCGGCTGTACGCCGGCCCAGGCGGCGCTCGCCTGGCTGCTGGCCCAGGGTCCGGAGGTCCTGCCGATCCCCGGCACGAAGCGGGTCCGCTACCTGGAGGAGAACGCGGCGGCGGCCGACCTGAAGCTGACCGAGGAGCAGGTGGCGCAGCTGACGGCCGCCGTTCCGGCGGGTGCGGTCGCCGGCGAACGGTATCCCGAGGCCTCGATGCGGGCGGTCGGGCACTAGGTCGGTCTCCCGGGTCCTGGTGGTCTGCGGCGAACCCGTAGGCCGCCCGGCCCGACCGCCGGCGGTGCGGAACAATGGGGCACTGTGCCCGTACCTGACCTGCGGCCGGCCGGATCCCCGGTCCGGCCCTCCGCGCTCGACCCGGCGATCGCCGCCCGGCTGCGCCGCACGCCCGACGGCCTGGTGGCCGCGGTGGTGCGCGAGCACGACACGGGAGAGGTGCTGATGGTGGCCTGGATGGACGACGAGGCGTTGCACCGCACGCTCACCAGCGGCCGCGCCACCTACTGGTCACGCAGCCGGCAGGAGTACTGGGTCAAGGGCGCCACCTCCGGACACCACCAGTACGTACGCGGGGTGGCGCTCGACTGCGACGGCGACGCCGTCCTCGTCACGGTGAACCAGGTCGGTCCGGCCTGCCACACCGGTCACCCGACCTGTTTCTTCACCGAGCTGCCGGTGGCCCGGCGGGCCGCTGCCGAACCGAGGGAGGACCGGTGACCTCGGGCGTGTACGTGCCTGACGAGTCCACCTTCAGTGAGCTGGCGGCGGCCCGGCGGGTGGTCCCGGTCGTCCGGCGACTCCTGGCCGACGCGGAGACGCCGGTCGGCGTCTACCGCAAGCTGGCCGGTGGTCCGGGCACCTTCCTGCTGGAGTCCGCCGAGCAGGGGGCCGGTACCGCCGGAACCGCCTGGTCGCGCTACTCCTTCGTGGGAGTCCGCAGCGCCGCCACTCTGGTCGAGGCCGGTGGCGCGGCGCACTGGCTGGGCGACCCGCCGGCAGGGATGCCGGTCGGCGGCGATCCGGTGGGAGCCCTGCGGGAGACGGTGCGGGCGCTCAGCGGCATCCGCGCAGACCTGCCGGGCCTGGCCCTGCCGCCGCTCACCGGCGGCATGGTCGGTTACCTCGGCTACGACCTCGTCCGGCGGTTCGAACGGCTCCCGGCGCACGCCGACGACGACCTCGGCCTGCCCGAGCTGGGCATGATGCTCGCCACCGACCTGGTCGTACTCGACCACTACGACGGGTCGGCGATCCTGGTCGCCAACGCCCTCCTCCCGCCGCTGGACGAGCCGACCCGCGCGGACCGGTTCTCCGCGGCCTATCACCAGGCGGTCGGCCGGCTCGACGCGATGACCACCGCGCTGTCGCGGCCCATTCCCCCCATGATCTCGACGGTTGAGCCGGCGCCGTCCGGCGAGGTCGTCAGCCGTACGCCCGAAGGCGCCTATCCGAAGGCGGTCGAAGAGGCCAAGGAGGCCATCCGGGCCGGCGAGTGCTTCCAGATCGTGCTGTCCCAGCGGTTCGAGCGGGAAACGTCCGCCGACCCGCTCGACGTCTACCGGGTACTGCGGACCACCAACCCGAGTCCGTACATGTACCTGCTGCGCTTCGATGGGTTCGACATCGTCGGTTCGTCGCCCGAGGCGCACCTGCGGGTGACCGTGGGCGCGGACGGCAGCCGCCGGGCCCTGCTGCATCCGATCGCCGGCACCCGCCCACGCGGGGCCACGGCGGAGGAGGACGCCCGGCTGGCGGCCGAGCTGATCGCCGACCCGAAGGAGCGCGCCGAACACGTCATGCTGGTCGATCTGGGGCGCAACGACCTGGGGCGGGTGTGCGAGCCGGGCTCCGTGGAGGTGCCGGAATTCGCCGCGGTCGAGCGGTACAGCCACGTCATGCACATCGTCTCGACGGTCGTCGGGACGCTGCGAAGCGACCGGTCGGCGTTCGACGCGCTCGCCGCGACCTTCCCGGCCGGAACGCTGTCCGGTGCCCCGAAGGTACGAGCCATGGAGATCATCGACGGGTTGGAGCCGACCCGGCGCGGCCTCTACGGCGGGACCGTCGGCTACTTCGGGTTCGGTGGCGACCTCGACATGGCCATCGCGATCCGCACCGCCCTGATCCGCGGCGGGCGGGCCTACGTACAGGCCGGCGCCGGCATCGTC
>DASVMV010000271.1:0-8657 GCA_036384155.1 Micromonosporaceae bacterium | reverse complement strand
GCCCGCGGCCAGCAGCGCGATCGCGTCGCTCGGTATGACGTACGCATGCCCTTTGACACTCCGGGTCTGGTACGAGATCGCTGCCCGGTCGGCCGGTCGGCGGACGGTGGCGACCTGGCGGCCGTCCGCGGTCTGCTCCAGCAACACCACGTCGCCGGTAACCAGGGTGACGGTGTGCCGGGCCACGGCCGGGCCGGCACCTGCGGGTGTGGCTTCGGTCGGTGCGGCGTCGGCGGGCGCGGCGCTGGCGGGCGCGGCCACCGCCCCCGCCGCGACAACCGCGATGCAGGAGGCGATGAGTCCGATCCGGGTTCTGCCGACGTGCTTCCGGGGCATTGCTTCCTCCAAGGACACGAGGGCCGGCGCCGCGCAGCGGTCGGGGGCGATGTGGCTGGCGGACGCGAGGTTGCCCGATCATCACAAGGGGAGGCGGCCTTCGGGAAGACATCGACCTCCTCCTAATCACGCCAGTGACGTGTTTAGGAGGTCCGATCGGACGTGGCATGATCGGCAAATGTTGCAGGTGGTCGGTCTGAGCCCGAGTGACGAGCGGCTCTACGAGCGCCTGGTGTATGGCAACGCGTTGACCGTGGCCGAACTGGCCGCCGGCCCTGCGGCTGACCCGCTCGGCGCCGGGTCCGGCCGTGGCCCCCTCGCTGCCGTTGACGTCACCGCGGCGCTGCATCGACTGCAGCGGCTCGGCCTGGCCTCGCCCCTGCCGGCGGACCCGGCACGCTGGGCGGCCAGCCCACCCGGCACCGCGCTGGAAACGCTGATCGGCGAGCGCACCCGCCAGCTGGCCGAGGCGGCCCGGTACGTGGCCACATTGGACGCGCGGTTCAACCATGCCGCACGGCGCGGCCACGCGCCGGACCTGGTCGAGGTGATCCACGGGCGGGAGGCCATCCTGCGGCGGGCCACCGAGTTGCAGCGAGCCGTCCGGTACGAGATTCGCGCGTGCGACGCACCGCCGTACCCGGAAGCCAATCCGGCCGCGGTCAACACGACGGAGATGGACCAACTCGGCCGCGGCGTCCGGTACCGGATCCTCTACGACCGCCGGGCGCTGGAAGTCCCCGGCCGCCTGGCCGATCTGCAGACCGGGATCGCGGCGGGCGAGCAGGCACGGGTGGCCGACGTACCGCTGAAGATGACGCTGATCGACGACACCACGGCGCTTCTGCCGCTGCGACAGCCGCCGGACGTCGAGTCGCGGATGATCGTCCATGACCCGGCGCTCGTATCGGCGCTGTCCGCCCTGTTCGAGATGGTCTGGGAGCGGGCGCTGCCGTTGCGGGTCAGCGACGGACGGGCCTACCTCGCCGATGGCTCGGCCGGTCCGTCGCAGGAGGAGGGACAGCTGTTGCCGCTCCTGGTGGCCGGCCTGACGGATCAGGAGATCGCGACTCAACTGGGCATCAGCGACCGCACCGTCCGCAGCCGCGTCCGGTCCATGATGGCCCGACTCGACGCCGCCACCCGGTTCCAGGCCGGCTACCAGGCGGTCGGGCGCGGCTGGCTGGCGGCGGACGACCGGCCGGCCGGCATCTCACCCTCGGTCCGCCCCGATGCCTGACCCGCTCGCCGCCCTGGGCCTGACGGCCGCCGCGCAGGCCGCCTACGAGCTGCTGGTCGACCGGACGTCCGCCACCGAGGATGAGCTGGCCGATGCGTGGATCCGAACGGCGGACCTCACCGCGGTCCTGCTGGAACTGGAGGAGCGCGGCCTGGTCACGGTGGTGCCGGGCGCGCCGATCCGGTACCGGGCCGTCGCGCCGGGCATCGCCTTTCAGTCCCTGCTGTACGACCACGCCGAGCGGCTGGATGCGGCCCGACGCCAGATGGCCACGCTCGAGACGGCGTACCGGGACAACCGATCCGTGCGGGACCCATCCAGCGTGGTCGAGGTGGCCGCCGGGGACCGGGCGGTACGCCAGCGGCTGGCGCAGATCGGTCGGTGGACCCGGCAGCAGGTGCGGCGATTGGAGAAGGCGCCCTGGCCCGGTGATGCGGATCCACTCCACGCGGCCGCTCCGGCGGCTGGTGGGCCAGCCGTCCGCACCATTTACGACAGGTCCACGCTGGAGCATCCCGGTGCGCTGCCCGCCGTGGAGGCTTTGATCCGGTCCGGCCAGCAGACGCGGGTGCTGCCGGAGCTACCGCTCAGCCTGTACCTGGCCGACGACCGGCTCGCCGTGCTCCCCCGCGAGATCGCCGGGCGGCCGGCGGTCGCCATCGTGCATCCGTCGGCCCTGCTCGACGGCCTGATCCGGCTCTTCGAGGAACTGTGGCAACGGGCACTTCCGCTCGGTCAGGCCGATGCCCCGCCGGTTGTGAGGCGTGACCCCTCGACCGGCCCGGCCGGTCAGCAGCGGCTGGTCATGCTGCTGCTGTCCGGCCTGACCGACGAGGCGATCGCCCGGCAGTTGAGCGTCGGGTACCGCAGCGCGCAGCGGCGGGTCGCGGCGCTCATGGCCGAGCTCGACGCGCACACCCGCTTCCAGGCCGGCGTACAGGCCGCCCTGCGCGGCTACCCGGGCGACTAACCGGAGGGCGTCCGACCCGACTTCCGGGTTGAGCCGGTTCCCCTCCTGGTGACCTGCTCGTCGGCGAGGGCTCCCGATCACGCCCACCGCCGCATGAAAATCCTCGTCGACGCAAACCTGTCACCTCGCGTCGCCGCCAAGCTCGCCGAGGGCGGGTACGACACCACGCGGCTGGCCGCCCGCCGGTTGATTGCGGCGTCTGGTGCTGCCAGAGGAGGCCAGGTTCAGTCGAGGGTCCGGCGCCCCGAGTCCTCTTGAAGGCTGCGGAGGGCGTCGGCGCGTACCGCTTCGGGGTCGACGTGAAGGTGGCGCAACAGGCAGGTGGCCGGTCCGGCCGGCTCGGCGAGCAGTTCGATGAGCAGATGGGTCGTCCCCGCGTACGGGTGGCCCTGCCGGTGGGCGGCGAGGCTCGCGCGACGGAGGGCGGCCAGTGCGGTACGGCCGTAGCGCGGCGCCCCCAGGCTGTTTTGGATCCGGCGCCAGCCGCGGCTGGGCAGCTCGTCGAGGTCGCCCTCGTGATCGGCCGGGCCCTCGGGCAGGTCCCTGGCGGCGCGAGCGGCCGCCAGCCGGGTGACACCGTGCCGCGCAAGAATCTCCCCGGCCGCGTTCCATCGGGCCACCGGGTCCGGTAGCGGCCGACCGGCCGCCGTCAACTGCTCGTGCAGGTCGAGCACGCTGATCAGCACGTGCGCCCCGGTGACGAAGTCCCCGCCGGTGAGGATCGCCTTCGTGAGGGCGTCCGTCTCGATCGTCGATAGGATCACATGCCCGTACCTTGCCCCGTGCCGCCGGTACGGGCCTCGAAAATACCGCCTCTCGAACCACCAGACCGCGGCCCGCCAGGGCCAGCTCCAGAACCTCGGCTCACGAGTTAGGGGAAGGACGCGGGCCACGGTCAGCGGTCCGACCAGGTCGTCGAACGGCCGGCCGGGTGCGGTGTGAGCGATCTGGGTCAGCTCGAGGAGCCGGGCGCTGCCGGGCTCCCAATCCTCGTCGGTCAACAGCTTCATGATCCAGCCGGCCGCTCCATCGGGTACGGAGAGCAGGCCGACGATCAGATGCAGCGGGCCGGCGAGGGTCAGCCCGCTGCGTTCACCCTCCAGCAGCCCGGTGAAGACCGCGTATCGAACAGCCGGCGAGAAGGTGGGCAGACGCAGCGGGCGCCGGGTGTACCGGGCGCGAACGTGGGCTGGGTCCGCCCCTTTGTACGCGGCCAGGCGCAGGACGGCGGCGGTTTGCGCCGCCACCTCGGTGTCGATGGCCGGCGTGAAGCGCGGGGTATCGGGCGGATCCGGGTCGCTCAGGCCGCTTTCGCCACGCCGAACCGGTCGCCAGTAGGCGCCGAAGATGTTGGGCAATTGCCGATTCAGGAGCGACGAGCGGCCGACGGCGTAGCAGAGGACAAGGTCGGTGTTGACCACCGGAAGACCGAGCCAGGCTGCCCGTCGATAGGCATTGGACAGGGCCCCGACAAAGTAAATGTCCGCCTCGACCATCCCCGCCTCCACAGGCCACTATCACCGATGGGAGCAACCCATTGCCTTTGGGCGACGATCGGACGCGGAACGGCACAACCGCAATCATTCCGATCTGCAGGACACCGGGTGATGTACGGGTCGGCCCAGCGAGGCCCGCCGCAGCGGACGCTCACCCGCCTCGGCTGTAGGCCGGCTACCCCTGGCGAGCGCCGGCCCGCTCCCCCGCCGGGTCGGGTTGGCCAGCCCCCGGCAACAGCTCAAAGTGCACGGTACGGCCGGTCTTGGCCCGGCCGACGCGGTGCGCGAGCGGGACCAGCACGCCCTGCAGCATCGGGTACTTGCGAGCCAGCGCCCGCGCCGCGCGCTCCTGCTCCAGTCCGCTCAGTCGACGCGCGGTGGCCGTGACCGCCGGGCCGGTCGGGGTGCCCCGCGCGGTACAGGGAGCCACCGACACCACGGGATTCCTCCCGATACGGCGAGTCTTCCAGGCCCGTTCGAAGCTGCGCACGTACGCCCGCTCACCGTCGACTGCGATGCTGACGGGCCGGCCGACCGGAGTGCCGTCCCGGCGGTACGTCGTCAGCAAGACCGTCTTCTGACGGCTGAAGGGCGCCAGTGCCGCCGTCGCGGCGCGACCGACATCGCCGACAACCCAGCCCAGCTCCCGCCACCGGATCACCAGGCCAGCCGCGGCCAGCAGCGACAACAGCCCGATGACCGCGGTCTGCGCGGCGCTGCCGCCCAGGTCTGCGTCGGCCACGTGCGACGCCGTGTGCGCAACGCCACCGACCAGGTATCCGGCGAGGGCGACCGCGACCGCATCCGCCCAGATCATCGCCAGCAGCAGGGTCGCTCCCAGGCCGAGTTGGAATGCACCCACGTCGTGGACGAAGTGCTGGTGCGGCGGGAAATTGACGAACTCGCCGAACGAGTCCGGGCGGGCCAGCGCCCACCCTCCGATTACGGACGTGAACAGGCCGAGCGCGGCCAGCACGCCCCGTACGAGAGTCCTCATACCCGCAGGACGTGGCACGGGCGCCCGATGTGACGCGCAACGAACGCCGTGCCGCTCGATACCATCGACGCCGGCGCTGTTCGTGGCGGCGGCCGTTCTCGCCGCGACGCTGGCCGGCTTGGTCCTGTGCGAACTGCGCCGGTGCACCGGCAGCCTGCTACCCGGGATCGCCCTGCACTGGGCTACCAGGCGAGGTCATGAGGAGTCGGGAGTCCGTGTGGTGCCGTCCGCGTCCCGGCTGCGGCGTACGGCTTCGGCCAGGGCCTCCGGGCTGCGCCCAACGATCGCCGAGCCGTCGTCGAGCAGCAGGATCGGGCGTTGGATCAACTGCGGTGCGGCAGCCATCGCCTCGATCCACCGGCGGGCGTTCGCCTCGTCGCGCGGCCAGTCGGCCATGCCGAGGGCGATCGCCTGCGGCTCACCGGTGCGGCAGATCTCCCACGGCATCGCCCCGAGGCGGCGGAGCACCTCGGCCAACTCGTCGGCGCTGGGCGACCGCTCCAGGTACGGGCGCAGCCGGTAGGGCACCCGCGCCTCGTCAAGGGTCTGCCGCGCTCCGGCGCACTTCGAGCAGGACGGGTTGTTCCACATCTCCATGCCCGGATCATCCCAGCCGCCGGCCGCGGCCATCCGCCCACGCCCGCGGCTCGGATTACCGTTGATCCAGATGCCGGGCGGGGTGGGATCCCGTACCGGAAGCACTTAAAGTGACCACCCCGCAACCTCCGTGCAGGAGCGGGAGCTCCCGATCACGCCCACAGCCGCATGACGATCCTCGTCGACGCCAACCTTTCACCTCGCGTCGCGGCCACGCTCACTGAAACGACCACAGGTGCCATCATCGCTACCTACGACTTGGCGTAGCGGGCGTACGTCGTGGCGAGCCGGCGGTGCGCCAGGTCGTCCGTACGCTCGGCGAGCGCGCGCAGGTCGGCCCGGGCGGTGGTCGCGTTGTGCGCGCACCAGGCGTCAGCGGCCGAGCAGACCGTCGCCGTTGGTCCACCGGTGGACCACCAGCGCCTCGACGGCGAAGGCGTCGCCGTGCCGGCCGTGGCGCCGTGCCCACCTGTCGAAGCGACGCACCAGCCGGTCCCGCGCCGGAAGGAACGTGTCCTCCGGGGCCGCGGTGTAGACCATCCGCGTGTCCGCCGACCCTACTTCCCGGTGGGGGAAAGCCGCGGACGGCAACCGCCGAGGCAATAACGTGGACACTGCGGGTGACGAAGCGTCGGTGTGCGATAATCGCACTATGGCCGAAGATAGCGCGTGGACCACCGTCGGCGAGCAGGTGCGCCAGGCCCGCCTCGGCGCCGGCCTGTCGCAGGCCGACCTCGGCGCCCAGGTCGGGCTGGATCGCACGATGATCGCCAAGGTCGAGGCGGGCAGTCGTCGCGTCGATGCCCTGGAGCTCATCCGGCTGGCGGCCGCGCTCGACGTACCCATCGACCATCTCCTGGAGCGGCGACCGGCGGTGATCTCCCATCGCGCCGAGTTGCTGACCGAAGACAGCGACACGGACGTGGCCCGCAGGTCGCAGCGGCTTGAGACGATCCTGGCCGCGTGGCTGCGGGACGTACGTCAGATGATCGGTGCCGGCACACTGCGGGCGACCGCACCGCTGCGCTACGACGGACGAGTCGAGTCCGAGGCCGATGCCCGGTCGGCCGCAGGCTGGCTGCGGGAAACGCACGGAGCGGGCATTGAGCCGATCGAGACGCTCATGGAGTTCAGCGAGCGCAGTGGACAGTACGTCCTGGTCAGCGAATTGCCGGGAGACGGCGCCTCGCTGATCGACGGTGATGTGGCGGTAGCGGTGGTAAGCGCGAGCGGCGATCCGGGCCGCCGCCGGGCGACGGCGGCGCACGAGCTTGGCCATCTGGTGCTCGGCGACGAGTACTCCAGCGACCTGTCTGTGCACCTCTCGAGGGCGGATCGGGAAGGCGTCATCGGCGCGGTCGCGGCCGAACTCCTGCTGCCGGTCGCGGCATTCGCGACCCGCATGCCGGGGGCCGTGCTCCGCGAGGACGTCGTCCGCCTCGCCGCTCGCTACCGCACGTCATGGTCACTAGCGCTGCGGCAGGCCGAGCAGGCCGGCGGGATCGACTCAGTGACGCGAAGGAGGTGGGCGCACGCCACTCCCACGCGTGCCGAACTGATGGACGCCGTGGGATGGTCGCCACAACCCGACCTGGACGCAGTGCGGGTGCCTCCCGGCTATTCACATGCGGTCATGGAGGCCTGGCGCCGCGATCTGGTGACCGGTTCGCGGGCCGTCGAGTTGCTGCATGGGCAGATCGGCCTTGATGACCTCCCGCCGCGCGACGAACCAGACCTGGCGCCGTGAGTACGCGCCAGCTCGTCGACGACCCGCTGCTCGTCTTCGACACGACGGTGCTGCACCATTTCGCGCTGGCCGACCGGCTCGACCTGCTGGCGAGCATCGTAATCGGCCAATCCTGTGCCACCACGACCGTGGTGCTGGACGAACTCCGCTCCAGCCTGGCGCAGAATCGTGCCGTAGAGGCAGCACTCGAGCTCGATTGGCTGCAGGTCATCGCCCTCGACACGCCGGCCGAGACGCGATGCTTCGCGGATTGGGTTCGCAGGATCGGCGCCGGCTCTCGGGACATGGGCGAGGCCAGTGTCTTCGCCGCAGCGGAGGTCCGTGGCGGAATCGCGGTGACCGACGACCGCACGGCGACCCGGGTAGGCCGCGCGTACGGCCTGCCCGTGCACGGAACGATCTGGTTGCTGGCCGGCGGTTGCGCCACGGGGAAGCTGACGGAGGCCGGCGCCGGTGCGCTCATCGACGCCCTCCGAGAGACCGGCCATCGTTTGCCGTGTACGGGTGTCGAGTTCCCTTCGTTCGCCCGCCGGTTCCGCCTGCTGTAGTCGACTAAGCGGTCTGGCTGCGAGCCGGCGGCCGCCGGAACCGTCCGTGATGCGGAAAGCCCGCCGGCCTCCCTGCCAATTCGCTGTCCGTCCGCTGTCCGCGCCCGCAGCGGGGCGGCATCGACGGGACCGTACGCCAGGCGGTGGCCTCCTCCGCTGAGGATTAGTGCGGCGGACTCAGTTCAGGCCGCCTTGAACACCTCGTCGAGGTGCCACTCGAGGAACTCCCGGTTCGGTCGTTCACCGCGCCGCTCGGGCACCGCGATTACCTCACCGGCCCGCGCGTAGAACTGCTCACCGTTCCCGAACTCCTCGCGTAGGCGAGGGCTGACCAGTAGGCGGTGTTTCGGGTCCACACCCAGGTAGCCCCGGTCGTAGAGGGTGTGTACGTCAGATCGCAGGAGCAGCCCGTTGTCGATGCGGTGCTCGCCCCCATTGGGCAGCGGTCGAATGTGCGCAGCCTGCAGGACCGGACGGATTTTGGCGCCGGTGATAGCGCACCGCCGGCCATAGGCCTGAAGGACCACGGCCTGAAACGACTGTTGCCCCAGGCGCTGCGGCACCAGGCGCGGATCGCTGTAGACCGGACCTCGACGATGCCAGGGCTCGCCTAGGTCGATCTCTATCCTGAGGCCGAGCAACCGGTCGACGAGACTGGAAAAGTACCCATGTCTGGCCGGGTACGCGAAGTCATAGCTTTTCCCTTGCACAACGTTCGGTGCGAAG
>DASVMV010000270.1:0-13046 GCA_036384155.1 Micromonosporaceae bacterium | reverse complement strand
GCCGGCACCGCCGCGGTCGGCTCCACCTGGCCGTCGATGACCGGTTTTGGCAGGCCCGCCGATCGGATCGGGACGGTCGCGTCGTCGACCCGCGGCCGGCCCGCCGGCGGCAGCGCCAGCGCGCCCTGGCCGGTTACCACGAGGTCGGTCGGAAGGAGCGCGACGGCGGTGATCCCGCCGTACGGCGACGCACGCAACTGCACCCTCACCCCGGTTCGCGCCGCCAGTTGCGCCACCACGAAGAGGCCCAGCCGGGCGCTGTTCGCAGGGTCGAAGTCGGGCGGGTCGGCGAGCCGCCGGTTTGCGTCGTCGATGGCCTGCGGACTCATGCCCAACCCGCGGTCTTCCACCTCGATGGCGTACCCCCGGGCCACGATCTGGCCGGTGACGTGAACTCGAGTGTGCGGCGGCGAGAAGGACGTGGCGTTCTCGAGGAGTTCGGAGAGCAGATGGATGACGTCGCCGACGGCGTGCCCGACCGTGGCGGCCGGCTGTACCGACTGGATGTCGACCCGGGTGTAGTCCTCCACCTCGGAGATGGCCCCGCGGATGACGTCCACCATGGGCACCGGGTTGCGCCAGCCCCGCCCGGCCGTGGCGCCAGCCAGAACGACGAGGTCTTCGGCGTGGCGGCGCATTCGGGTCGCCAGGTGGTCGACGTGGAAGAGGTCTTCGAGTTCGTCGGGCTCCGTGGCGCGCCGCTCCATCCGGTCGAGGAGGGCGAGCTGGCGGTGCAGCAACGTCTGGCTGCGCCGGGCGATGTTGAGGAAGACCTGCCGGAGACCGCTGCGCACCGCCGCCTCGTCCACGGCGGACCGCACGGCCGCGCGGTGGACCTGGGTGAACGCGCGGCCGAGCTGGCCCAGCTCGTCGTCGCCGAAGTTCAGCTCCGGCGTCTCGGCGGCCACGTCGACCTCCTCGCCGCGGCGGAGCCGGTCGACGACAGCGGGCAGCCGCTCGTTCGCGGTGGCCAACGCGGCCGCCCGCAGGCCGGTCATCCGGTCGATCAGAGAGCGGCCGATGCGCAGCGCGAGGAAGAGAGAGGCCGCGACGGCGGCGAGGCCGACCAGAGCGGCGATCGCCAGCCGGACCACGATGCCGACCGCGACCGGGGTCGTACGGCGGGCCAGGTCATCGGCGGTCGCCAGCTCGAAGTCGCGCAGCTGTTGCTGGACCGAGTCGTACGACCGCTGCCATGCGACGCCGTCAATGGGCGCAGGCGCGCCGGTACGCCCCCGGGTCACGAGCTGCTGCTGCATGGCGGTCAGCCGGACGAACTCGTCCCCTTCGGTCAGCTTCTGGTAGCGAACCCGCTCGGCTTCACCGAGCTCGGCGACGGCGGCGGCGTAGAGGTACTGCTGGGTGCCGATGACCTGGACCAGCTGGCTGTGTTCACCCTCGGCGAAGCGTCCTGCCGCGACCGCGCCGGCCAGGAGAGCGTCGGCCTGGGCCAGGGTCTCGCGGGCCCGGCCCAGCGCGATCACCGTGCGGGCGTCTCGGCTGATGTCCTCGTCCGGGAGCGTCGCGATGGCGGAGAACGCGCGGTAGGTCGTGTCGACGATGTTGCTGTAGAAGCCGAGCCCACCGGCGCGGTCCATCTCGCGCCGGTCAATGAACCCGCGTGCGGCCGGTAGCGCGTCGAGGGCGGTCAGGGCCTGCGCCAGCCGGGCTTTGAGCACATGGCTCGCGGCGTCTCGCAGGTCGCCGCTGGTGGCCCGGCGCCGAAAGTCGGCGGCGGCCCGATCGGTGCGCACCCGCTGCTCGCGCAGGGCGGCCAGATCTCGGCGGCCGGCCAGGTCAACCAGGGTCAGCCGGCGCTCCTGCTGCAGTTCGGCAACCAGTGCCTCACCGGGCTTGCCTATCTCGTCCAGCAGGGTGCGCGCGGAGAAGAGGCTCAGCGCCGGACCGACGGTCAGCGTGGTCGCGAAGATCCAGAGCGCCAGCAGCGCGGCGAGCGGTACCGCAGCCAGTGCGATGATCTTCGAGCGGACCGGCCAGTTTTGGGGTTTCATCAAGCCTCGCCCGAGTCAGGTGGCCAGGGCCGATACGAGCCCGGGCCAGCCACGTCTTCCGATCGGGAAACGTGGATCACAGGACGGGTGCATCTCCGGCAGGATACGTAATCTGAGGCCCAAGCACTACCAGACGTTTCGACCGGTGCAGTTATCGGGACGTACCAGGCGATATGGCCCGAAAAGCCGGGGGTCACGGCGACGCAGGGCGGGCCGGCCCGGCCCAGCCCGAGGCCGGGTCCGGTTTTCTGGAGGCGGTCAAGTTAATCCCTGAGGTTTCGGCGGTGGCCGGTCGCCAGCAGCGCCGCGCTTGCCGGTTTCGCAGATCGATAGCAGGAAAAGCAACAGAGTGGGATTGACGACCATGGCACAGCGGGAATAGCGGGGGGCGAAGGAGGAACGCCATGTCGTCTACCCAGATCGTCGTCATCGTCCTGGTCATCATCATCGTCCTGGCGGTCGCCGCGGCCCTCGCGGTCATGGCCCGCCGGCGTTCGCTGCGGCAGAGGTTCGGCCCGGAGTACGACCGCGCGGTCGCCGAGCAGGACAGCCGGGCGGCCGCCGAACGAGAGCTGCGGGACCGCGAGCGCCGGCACGCCCAGCTCACCCTCACGCCGCTGTCCGACGAGTCCCGAGCCCGGTACGCCTCGGCGTGGGAGGAGATTCAGGCCCAGTTCATCGATTCCCCGGGCGAGGCCGTGAACGCCGCCGACGAGCTGGTGACCCGGCTCGTCGCCGAACGGGGCTACCCCACGGAGGACTACGAGGACCAGCTCGCACACCTGTCCGTCGAGCATGCCCGGACCCTGGGCCACTACCGTGACGCGCACGAGATCCATCTCCGCAACGTCCGCGGCGAGGCCAGCACCGAGCAGCTGCGCCAGGCCGTCGTGCACTACCGCCAACTGTTCGCCGACCTGCTCGGCGAGGATCCGGTACCGCAATCCAACCCGTCCCACCCCGACACCCACCACGACGCACCGAGCCGGTAAGGAGAGACATGCGCTACCAGGACCAGCAGACCGACGACGACCACCCCGACGTGGTCAAGTCCGACCCCGCGCCGGTGCCGCCCGCAGACGCCGACGAGCGTACCGACCAGGACCGCGACTCGGACCTGCACGAGGAGCACGACGACAACGAGCAGGTTGCCGACCAGGCGCTCGCCGACCGCGGGACGTTCGACGATCCGGTCGTGGCTGACGGACGGACCGACGAGGGCCGGCTCGATGACGAGGCCAGGCGCGACGACGAAACCCAGGGGTACGACCAAGCCCGGCTCGACGAGGAGACCCGGGCGCACGACGAAGCTCGCGTCGACGACGCCCTCGACCGCGACCCGGAACGCGACCGCGACCCGGACGGCGACCGCAACCTGGACGGCGACCGCGACCTGGACGGCGACCGCGACGTTGCCGTCGACACCAGCCACGACGACAGCGGATTCGGTCCGGGCGAGACCGACACCGACCGCGACCTGACGGCTGCGGGCACAGCCGTGGACCACACCGACGCGGTGGCCGACGACGGCCGGCACCCCGACGCCGACGCCGACGACTACCGGGACCACAACGTCGACCGCGCCGAGGCGGAGCGCGGCGACGTCGTCGAACCCGCGGCCCAGCCGACGGTGTTCGGCGCGGCAACCGTTGGTGGCGCAGCGGCGGCTGCGGCGATGGCCGGGCAGAACCGGGCCGACCCGCACGACGTACGCGATGAAGAGACCGCGCGGGTCGGCGACGGCAGCGTGGACGACCAGCTGGCCGACACTGGCCGCGTGCCGATCGACCCGTACGCCCGTACCGGCGAGCCCGGCCTGGACGCCGAGCACCGTCGGCTGAACGGCGAGCTCCACCCGGATCGCCCGGGGCCGGACATGCCCGTCGGGACCACCGACACCGGGCCCGACGTGCTGCCCGTCGCGGCGACCGACGCAACGGTGGACGGGCAGCCGGTCGGCGAGGTGGCGCCGGCGACCGAGCTGCGGCCGGGCGACGTGCCGGCCGACCCGGTGACCACGCTCTTCGCGGGTGACGCGGCCCAGGGCTTCCGGGACCGGTGGCGTGAGGTGCAGCTGCGGTTCGTCGACGACCCGCGCGCGGCCGCCGGCGACGCGCAGCAGCTGGTCGAGGATGCTCTCGACGCGCTGTCCGCGGCCCTGGCCGAGCAGAAGAACAGCCTCGGCGGTTGGGACACCGGGGACGCCTCGGACACCGAGAACCTTCGGGTGGTGGTCCGCGGGTACCGGGACTTCCTGGACCGGGTGCTCGGGCTCTGATCGAGGCAGAGAAAGGGGTCTCCCGCGCGGCGGGAGGCCCCTTTTGGCATGGCGCCGGCCGGCATTTCGCATGGCGCCCGGATCGGAGGGTAGGTGATGCGTTGGCGTGAGCTAACAGTGGTTGCCGACCGAGCGCGGCAAGGACAGGAGGCGCTGCCATGACCGAACGCGACCCCGGCGGAGGCCGGCCGCTGGAAGAGACGTCCGAGTTGGCCGCAGCGGTCGACGACGAGACCACCGTGCCTCAATTGATCACCGATGGCGAGTCCGGGCCGGACAATCCTCCCTTCCGCGAGCCGGATGATGACGTTTCGGCCGGACCGGAACCGGAGGCAGACCTGGTCGGCGCGCCGATGGGCGGCGGTACGGGTGGGACGGACCGCCGTACCGGAGCCGAGCAGCCGTGGGATCCGGAGGACTTGGCGGCCGGTAAGGGGCTCGACCCGACCCCGGAGAACGTTGAACGTGCCCGGCGGGAACTCGCCGAAGACGGCCCCGCCGCCATCGAGAAGACCGTTCCGTAACCAAACCGGATCCGGATGCTCCGGCCGGGCCTTTATCGAGGCCCGGCCGGCGGCGGTCACGGGCCGGGGCCCCGGCCGGCATCCCGCGCGGTGGGTTGGCATGATCCCGTCGTGACGATCGCCCGCTTCAAGGACCTCTGCATGGATGCCAGCGACGCACTGCAACTGGCCGGCTTCTGGGCTCAAGTGCTCGGCGCGCAGGTGACCGACCTGGGCGATCGCAGCGCCCGGATAGACATGCGGCAGGGGCCGGCGGCGAACGACTCCATCTGGGTCGACCCGGTGCCGGAGCCACGGACCGGCAAGACCCGGGTGCATCTCGACGTACGCCTGGCCCAGCCGGATCCGGCACCCCTTCTTGCCGCCGGGGCGACGGTGGTTCGCGACCCGGGTGCCGATCCGTGGTGGGTGCTCGCCGACCCGGACGGCAACGAGTTCTGCGCGTTTCCGCCCCGTGCCGAGGCCGGGAGCCAGCCGGGAGTCTTCGAGTTGGTGGTCGACTGCGCGGACGCCCTGGCACAGGCCCGCTGGTGGGCGCGCATTGTCGGGGGACGCGTGGCGGGCGACGATGGCGGGTCGTACGTCGTGGACGCGGCCGGATTCCCCTGGCGGTACTGGGTGTTCCAGCCGGTTCCGGAGCCCAAGACGGTGAAGAACCGCGTTCACTGGGATGTCGACCTGACCGGCGACGGCTGCGCGGCGCTGGTCGACGCCGGTGCCCGGGTGCTGCGCCAGCCGGGCGGCGACATCAGCTGGTGGGTGCTCGCCGACCCGGAAGGCAACGAGTTCTGCGCATTCCCGCCACGGCGCCCCGGCTGAGGCCCCGGGACGCCCCCACCGTCGGTTAGCCGGTTTCGGCGCGTCGGCACCGGCCGGCTAGAGTCGACGCATGATCATCCGGGATGCCACAGGTGCGGACTGGCCGCGGATCTGGCCCTTCTTCGCTCGCATCGTCGCGGACGGCGAGACCTACGCGTACCCGGAGTCCCTGACGTCCGACGCGGCGAGCGAGTTATGGATGGAGCGGCCGCCGGGACAGACGGTCGTCGCGATCGACGGCCCGGTCGTGCTGGGCTCGGCGAAGATGGGCCCGAACCGCCCCGGCCGCGGCGCGCACATCGCCACAGCCAGCTTCATGGTCGATCCAGCACAGCAGGGACGCGGCGTTGGCAGCGCGCTGGGCCGGTACGTCGTCGACTGGGCGCGCGATGCCGGCTACCGCGGGATCCAGTTCAACGCGGTGGTCGAAACGAACGCGTCTGCGGTGCGGCTGTGGCAGTCCCTCGGCTTCGACGTTCTCGCCACCGTGCCCGGGGCGTTCCGACACCCGAAGCACGGCTTCGTCGGCCTCCACGTCATGTACCGGCCCTTGTAGCCGCCTGATCCGGTCCGTCAACGCTGCCCCCGAGGCCCGGCCGGCGAACCGCTAAGGTCGAGCCGTGCGACGACGGGGGCGGTTCGGCTGTGCCGTAGGCGTAGCGGTAACGACTATCGTGGGCGCGCTCAGCGCCGGGTGCGACCCGATGCCGGCTCCGGATCCAGGCGGCCCGACGTCGAGTTCGATCGCGTCGGCTTCGACCGCGCCCGCGCGGTTCAGCCGGCTCGCAGGCCCGTGCCCCACGTTGACCGGTGATGTCGCCAAGCGGTTCGGCGCGGCCGGCGCGGGCCGCCCCGCGAGCCCGGCCGCCTCCGCCGCTCCGGGCGTCGTCCACATCGACTGCGTCTGGCCGGCGGCAAACGCGCGCCCGTCGGTCAATACGGTCGTGTCGATCCATCCGAACGGCTTTCCGCCGGACACCGGCGACGGAAACGCGCAGCGGCTCTTCGAGAGCCTGCGCGAGGACGCCGCGTCTGCCGATTCGGCGAGCAGCGCCGTCCGGGCGCAGGCCACCGACTGGGGACCGGCGTTCGTCGTGGCCAACTCGTCGCTCGACATCCTCACGCAGAACACACTGGTGGCCAACGTTGTGATCACCGTGGTCGTCCGCGACCGGGACCGCTTCAGCGACGATGTCGGCGTCGAACGGGACGACCTGCTGCGCCGGCTCGGTCCGGTGGCGCTCACCCTGACCGGCGAGGTCGTCGACGACCTGCGCTAGAAGCCGGTCGCGCCGCAGACGGGTCAGCTATAGACGGCCTGCGGCCAGTGGCCGCCCTCGAGTTCGGTGTGCCGGGCGCGCTTCTCCAGCACGTCGCGGACGTCGCCGAGCGTCGCAACGAACTTGTTCGCCAGTTCGACCAGCTGGTTGAGGCCGGCCTTGATGAGCTTTTTGAGGGCTTCGGCAAGGTCGTCCAGCGCGAACTGGATGTTGACGATGCTCAGCCCGTTGGTCGTGACGCTGACCAGTTCGGAGCCCGCATCTACTACGATCTTGACCAGCTCGACCGCGTACGCGACGTTGGTCTTGCCGATGTCGAACAGCCACTTGCTCATGAACGTGGCGTTGTCGACGGTGCGGTCCGTGGCCGCCTTCTGCGCCGCCTGCTTCTGCTTGTACGCCAGATTGGCCGCACCCGTCCAGTAGTTGAGGTTGTCGTCGGCGGGAGCGCTGATGTCGTAGGAGATGTCCGACACCGGGGTCTGAACGGCGGTCAGGTAGTCAATGCTCGTCGTGAACAGCGAGAGGACCGGCACCCCACCCTGCAGCACCTTCTGCGCTACGTCGAGCAGCGCCATGAGCTGGGCCCGGACGTCCTCCATGTGATTGCGGATGAAGAACATCGGGATCGGGCCGAGGAGCCATGAGTGGTCGTTGATCTCGTCGACGATCCGGTTGAAACCGTCGACGCAGACATCGACACCCTTGCGCAGCGCCTCGAACGCATTCTCCAGGGCGACCCGGCTCGACTCGACCTCACCGCTGGTGACGGATCCCGGTGGTGGCGGCATGGGCTATCTCCTACTGTTCCCGCTTGCCGTAAATGCGTGTCAGGTCGCCCGCGGCCCGGGTGTCGGAGGCCGCGTACAGGTCGGCGGACTTGTCCAACGCCGCGCCGATCTGGTCGAACTCGGTCGTCGCCTCACTGGCCAGCTCGATCAGCCAGTCGTGGAAGGCGTCGTACGCCGTGGCGTGGCCGGCCACCGAGACCACGTCGGCAAAGAAGAAGGCCGACGGGTAGAGGGTCAGCCGAGCGATGTCGGCCCGCACCTTGCCCATGTCCTCGGACAGCCGGCGCCACTTGTTCGCTTCGGCCTCCAACGACCCCAGGACCAGTTTGATCTCACCGCTGTCGGCATCGGCCACCTTTTCTCCGGAGGCGCGCCGGCCGCGCTGGGTCACCGGACGTCCCGGCGAACCGCGGCGAACGCGGCGCGGGCATCTGCGGCGACCAGGTCGGGCTGGCGCTCGGCAACTCCGACGGCATCGACGCGTACGCCGGTGACCGCCGTACCTGCCGCCTCGACCTGCACATATCCGCCCGGGCCCGCGATCGTTCGCTCGCCCGGACCGTCGGCCGGCCGGGCGGCGGCCAACTGGTCCAGCCGCAGTCCCGCTTCGCCGAGGCTCTGCCACACCCAGCCCAGCCAACGGGGGTCGGAGATGTCGGGCATGTGCGGATCATAGGGTTCGACGGAGTCGTCGGCGGTCGAGCCGTCACCGGTCCCGCGCAACGCGGCCAGCGCGGCCGCCGCCACCCGCTTCTCGTTGGCCCGGGAGTACGCCTGAAGCACCGCCGCGCCGAGACGCTCGCCCGGGAGTCGCTCGCTCCATCGACGGCTGATGCTCACGTCGACGACGTTCCCGGCGACGTCGACGGTGACCCAGACCGAGTTCGTCGCGTCCGCACCTTCCTGGTGGGCGCCCGGCCGCGGATCCGGATCGGCTCCGCGCAACGCCTCTTCAGCCTGTCGGCGCACCTCGTCGGGATCGCCCAGCGCGTCCAGGCGGGCGAGGCCATGGTCTGCTCCGCGACTGGCGGCACCGAACGCGCGCATCGAAGCCCTCCCCGTTGTCGACGCCGGTACAGCATAGGGCCGACGTTCCGGTGCCGGGTGTCCGTCGGCCACCGTGTCAGTGCCGCCGGAGCACCGCGCACACCGCGTTGCCCTGCTTGAACTCCACGACGTTCACCAACTCGAAGCCGGCGGGCGCGAGTAGGTCGACGGCCGTCAACGCGGCGGCCAGGCGGCCGTACCAGACGCCCTGCGTCGCGACCACCGCCACGTGCCGATGTGGATACTGCGCGACGTCGAACCGGCCGGCGAGGACCAGCTCGGCGGTCACCTGGCGCAGTTGGGCGATGTGTTGTGGCGTCTCCTGAGCCATGGCAGCCACCCTAGCCAGGTGGCTGGACGCCTCGGCGGCGCAGCGGATTCAGCGGACGAACCCGAGTAGTCGGACGTCGGAGATGGCGGTGCTGGCAGGCTTTCTCGTTCCCGGCGTGGAGGCGTCCGGGCCATCGCCGAAACGCCACGCGACCCGACTGGGCCGACCATTCTGTGCAAACCGCTCCTCACCGGTTAGCGGGTCCACCTTGGCCAGGCGTCATGCCGACCGCGCCAACGAAGACCTCCTGGGGAAAGGTGATCGTCAGGGTTACGCCAACTCCGAGTCGGAGCGGCAGGTCCGGCACGGTGTGGTTGTGCCGTTGCAGATGGGATGAGCTGACTGTCTGGCGAGCCTCCGCTGATCTTCGCCGCGTGGGCGTAAGTACGCGCAGGCCCGGTGGTGTCCGCCAGCCGCGCGTGTAAGTATCCGGCGTGGCTGTTCACCGCCGGACGTTTTTCGGGCTCGGGCTGGCTGCTGCCACCGCGACGCTGACCGGCTGCCGGGACCAATCGTCAACGACGACGTGGCGAGCGGCGCCGAGCCAAGGCCCCGGGCCATCGGTGCCCGCGCCGCCTCCGCCCGGTACGCCGGCGGCCGGCGAGGCCGGATTCGGCCCGGCCGACCCGCCAGCGGAGAACCCGGACGAGAAGCGGGTGACCGCCACGCTCACCCGTTACCTCGCGCCGACCGACGACAATCCACGCCACCCGAGCTATGCCGGAGCCGCAGCCCTGACCCAGGTGAACGGCCGGACCATGGTGCAGACCGCCGTCGGGGAGGCGCTGCGATACGGGGCAGGACCCGTGCTGCTGTCGCCGGACCGCCGGGTAGCGATGCAACCGGACTCGATCTTCGACCTGGCGTCGCTCACCAAGGTCTATACAGCGATCCTCGCGCTGCAGCAGGTGGACAAGGGGCGCATCGACCTCGACGCGCCCGTGGTGGCGTACCTACCCGAGTTCGCCGGGCCCGGCAAGTCCGCCGTCACCGTCGCGATGCTGCTGGCGCATACCAGCGGCCTGCCGGTGGGCGCCACCGTGAGCGGATCTGACACCCTTGCCGACCGGTGGAAAGCCGTACTGGCCACGCCGTTGATCAGCGGCGCCGTACCGGGCGCGGTCTTCCGGTACTCCAGCGTCGGCTTGATGGTCATCGGCAAGCTGGTGGAGAAGGTGACGGGGCGGCGGCTCGACCAGGCGCTGCGCAGCGGGCTGACCGAACCGCTCGGCCTGCGCCGCACCGGTTTCAATCCCACGAGCTGGCTCAGCTCGGCCGACCGGCAGGCCAAGCTGGTCGCCACCGACGCCCGCTCCGCGCGCGGGCTGCTGCGCGGGGTGGTGCACGACGACGTGGCCAACCGGCTCGGCGGGATCGCTGGGCACGCCGGCATCTTCAGCACCCCCGCGGAGGTCGCCGTCATCGGTCAACTGCTGCTCAACGGCGGGACCTACCGAGGGCGGCGGATCCTCACCGAGCGCACCGTGCGGCGGATGCTGACCAACGCCAACGCAGGCCTGCCCGCCGTGGATCCCGAGCGACCCCACCGCACTTCCGACCACGGCCTCGGCGTCGTACTGAACCAGCCGTGGTTCATGGGTCGGCTCAGCGCACGTGAGACGTTCGGGCACACCGGGTTCACTGGGACGTCACTGTTGGTCAGCCCGGCCCGCAAGCTTGTCCTCGTGCTGCTGACCAACCGCGCCCACCCCAATTGGAGCTGGGCCAACCCGGATCCGGTCCGGGTCGCCGTGGCCAATGTCGTGGCCAGCTGACAGCAGATCGACGACACGGACGACTTCGTGGTACCCGGCACGTCAGCCGCAGCCAGGTCCATCTTCGTCAGCGAGACCGGCAACGTCACCGCCTGGAACCCAGGTGCGGGGAACATAGCGGGTCACGGTGGCGCCCACGAACGGCGCCATCTACAAGGGAGTAACTCTTCTCCAAGGTCTACGTCACGTACGCGAAACAGGACGCGGACGCCGAGGACGACGTCGCCGGCCTCGGTGAGACCCACGGACCGGTCGGCCAGTTGACCCCTGCGAACTCGAAGACGTGATGGCCGGAGCGCAGCGCTCGTGCCTGGCGCAGCGCACATCGCCGCGGTTCTCGCCGATCCCACGTAGGCCGTACCAGACAGAAGACCGCTCCCGGCAGCGCCGGGAGCAGTCTCACTTGATCTTCCTTACGTAAGCCAGTACGAGGGAATAGCTCACCTTGACCCCGATCGGGTCGGGGCTGGTTCCGGCGCTGGTGGAGGGCCGATTCGGCGGAGGCGGCCCGCGGTGCGGCCCGGCGACGGCAGCGACCTCGACGCCAACCTTCGCTAACCCGGGATCAGCGCGCGGCAGAGGTTCTGCGTGCGCTGGTCTGTTGGGCTTAGGCGCGGTCTCATCGGGAAAACTGAAGGAGTGGACCGCAGGCCGGGTACGCGTAGCTGGGGCCAGGTCGCGGAGCTCACGATGGAACTGAGCGCGCAGTGATTTGGGGTGTTCTCACCGAGATTCTGACGATTCCGCCCAGACAACTTACTAGTCCTGCTTAATCTGTCGACAGGCGAACTGGGAGAGGCATGGTCCAGCAAGTGGTCGAACCGGTCAAGTCGGGGTCGTCCGGTACCGTGCGCATGCGGACCCGGTGCTCCGTCACATCCGCTGGCACCCGATTCGCCGCCTACGCGACCACCGAGCCTTTCCCCAGGACCTCGGACGGTCGCCGCCGGCGCTTCCTGGAAGGCGCCGACGGGCGCACGGCCGCATACATCCGCGGCCACCGCACCGAGCGCCCGGTCGTCCCACGCCTGCCCACTGCGGAGCGAGACGCCCGATGATCGACACCAATCCCGCCAAGTTACCGCTTGCCGAGCGGATCAGCTGCCAGGAGCGCCTGCTGCCGGGCGATTCCCTGGAGCAGAAATGGGAGGTGGCGCAGCAGGCCGGGTTGACCGGCATCGAGCTGCGGTGCCCTGACGGACGGTCGTTCGACGATCGGCGTGGGGAGCTCTGGCGCGCAGCCGCCGCGGGTGTGGTCATGCCGACCGCGTGTGTGGACGTGGTGCACCTGGACACCTCAGATGGGCAGCAGCTCCATGAGGCGATTCGCCACGTGTGTTCCCAGTTGTGCGCTGTCGCGGCGGTCGGCGCGGAGGTGGTCATCATGCCGATCTCTAACGGTGAGCCGCGCCGCGGGGGGTCGCCGGTCGAGGAATCGGAGGGTTCGCCAGAGCATCGGGGCATGGTGCTGGAGGCGCTGGCGGAGCTGGCCGAGCAGGCTCAGCGGGAGGGCGTGGTGCTCGGACTGGAGCCGGTGAACCGATACGAGAACCAACTGATCAACACCCTGGCCGACGCCGTAGCGGTGTGCGAGCAGATCGGGCTGCCGTCGGTGCGGGTTGCGGCGGACACGTACCACATGAACATCGAGGAGGCCGATCCCGCCGGCGCCCTACTCACCGCCGCGCCGTGGTTGGGTCATGTGCAGCTGTCGGACTCCAACCGGCTCGAGCCCGGCCGCGGCCACCTGGACTGGTCGTTGTTGCTCGGCACGTTGAACGCCGTCGGATATCCGGGCTGGCTGGCGCTGGAGTGCCAGTTGTCCGGCGCGGCCACCGACACGCTGCCTCGCGCGGTGTCCATCCTTCGCGGTGCCGCCCTATGACCGCCACCCACCTGCCCGCCCGGGCAAAGCAGACGCCCGACGGCCCCCAGCCGTCGCCGCACGAGCTGCGGCGCAGCGCCGTGGCCACGCTCGTGCGCAACTGGCGCGGCCGGTGCACCGTGCCCACCGCCTCGCTCTACCCCCACCAGTGGAGTTGGGACTCGGCGTTCAACGCCCTCGGCTGGGCGCATGTGTCGCCACGTCGCGCCTGGGCAGAGCTGTCCGCGCTGCTGGGAGCCCAGTGGCGCGACGGGCGCGTACCCCAGATCGTCTTCGACCTGGCCGTACCGGCCGACGCCTACTT
>DASVMV010000269.1:0-16271 GCA_036384155.1 Micromonosporaceae bacterium | reverse complement strand
CGTCGCCACGCAGGCCGGCGCGGAGCAGCTCGGCCAGGTGGATGGCCGATCGGCCGTTCGAATCGCCCTGCTCGATCTGCGTACGGCAGCTGAAGCCGTCGGCGAGGATGATGTCCTCGTCGGCGGCGCCGCGCAGCGCGGGCAGCAGCACCCGCTCGGCGCACGCCTCGGACACCTCGTAGTGCCCCTTCTCGAAGCCGAAGTTGCCGGCCAGCCCACAGCAACCGGAGTCGAGGACCTCGGCCCGTACTCCGGCGTCCTTCAGCACCGCCTGGTCGGCGGCGATGCCGAGGATCGCGTGCTGGTGACAGTGGGTCTGGATCAGCGCGTGCGCGGGCATCCGGGGCGGCCGCCAGCCCGGGGTGTGGTTGTGCAGTAGCTCGGCCAGGGTCACCGTCTGCTCCCGCAGCCGGTTGACGTCGTCGTCGTCGGGGAGAAGCTCGAAAGCGTCGCTGCGGAACACAGCCGTGCAGCTCGGCTCCAGACCCACCACCCGGGTGCCGGCGCGCAACTGGGGTTGGAGCACCTCCACCGTCCGCCGCAGGACCTTCTTCGCGATGCCGAGCTGTCCGGTGGAGATCCAGGTCAGCCCGCAGCAGACCGGCTGCTCCGGCACCCGCACCCGCCAGCCCGCCGCCTCCAGCACGTCGACGGCGGCGCCGGCGATTCCGGGGTGGAAGTGGTTGGTGAAGGTGTCCGGCCAGAGCAGCACCTCGCCCCGTGAGCCGTCGCCGCCGGGCGTACGGCCGGCGAACCACCGCTGGAAGGTCTCCGGGGCGAAGACCGGGATGTCTCGACGCTGGTCGATCCCGCCGGCCAGCTTGGCGAGCCGGCTCAGTCCGGGAGCGTGCGCCAGCGCATTGACCACCCGGGGCGCTGGCCTGGCCGCCGCGGCCGCCACCGGCAGCCAGCCCATCGAGTAGTGCGCGCGGGGGCGCAACCTGCCCTCGTAGTGGTGGGAGAGGAACTCCGCCTTGTAGGTGGCCATGTCGACGTTCACGGGGCAGTCGGCCTTGCAGCCCTTGCAGGCCAGGCAGAGGTCGAGGGCGTCGCGCACCGCCGTCGAACGCCAGCCGTCCGCGATCGTGCCGCCCCGCGCCGTCCCGTCGAGCATCTCGAAGAGCAGTCGGGCCCGGCCGCGGGTGCAATGCTCCTCCTCCCGGGTGACCATGTAGGACGGGCACATCACCCCGCCGTGCTGCCGCCGGCACTTCCCGACGCCCACACAGCGGAGCACAGCCCGGCCGAAACTGCCGGAGTCATCGGGGTAGCGGAAGTGGGTCTCCCACCCGCCGTGGTTGTAGTCGACGCCGAGTCGGAGGTGAGTGTCCAGCGGGTACGGGGCCACCAGCTTGCCCGGGTTCATCCGGTCGTCCGGGTCGAAGATCGCCTTGACCTGCCCGAAGGCGCGGACCAGCCGGTCGCCGAACATCTTCACCAGCAGTTCGCCCCGGGCCTGCCCGTCGCCGTGCTCGCCCGAGAACGAGCCCCCGTACGAAACCACCAGGTCCGCGGCGCGCTCGACGAACGAGCGGAACTGGCGGACGCCCTCCGCGGTCGCCATCCGGAACGGGATCCGGGTGTGGACGCACCCCTGCCCGAAATGCCCGTACAGCGATGCCTGTTCGAAGCCGTACTCCCGAAAGAGGCGATCGAGGTCCCGTAGGTAGCCGCCCAGCCGGTCCGGGGAGACTGCCGAGTCCTCCCAGCCCTCCCAGGTGTCGGGCTCATCCGGCACCCGGGCGGTGGCACCGAGCCCTGACTCGCGGACCTGCCACATCTGCCCCTCGTCGGCGGCTTCGTCGAACCGGTGCACGCCCGGCCCGCCGTCGCGCAGCGCGTTGATCATCCGATCGGCGGCGGCGTCCGCCTCGCCGATCGTGTCGCCGCCCACCTGCACCATCAGCCAGGCGCCGCGCTCGGGCAGCTTGTGCAGTGCCGCCGGATGCAGGTGCTTGCGCTTCTCGAAGTTGATCAGCTTGTCGTCGATCCCCTCGAGCGCGATCGGGTCGTGCGGCAGGATCCGCGGTACGTCATCGGCGGCGGCGGCGATGTCCGGGTAGGACAGGAACACGAGTGACGTGGCCCGCACCACCGGCAGCAACCTCAATCGGGCCCGCAGCACCGTGACCAGGGTCCCCTCGGAACCCACCAGCGCCTGGGCCACGTGGAAGTTCTTCTCCGGCAGCAGGCTGTCCAGGTTGTAGCCGGACACCCGGCGCGGGATGTGCGGGTACCGGGTGCGGATGTCGGCGAGGTACTCGTCGCGCAGCGCCCGCAATTGCCGGTAGATCTCGGCCTCGCGGCCACCGCGCCGCTCGATCTCGGCGTACTGCTCGTCGCTGGTCTCCCCCACCCACATCCGGGTGCCGTCGTAGAGCAGCACCTCCATCTCGACGATGTTGTCGACGACCTTGCCGCTGCGCTGCGCGGTCGATCCGCACGAGTTGTTGCCGATCATCCCGCCGATGGTGCAGTTTTCGTGGGTGGATGGCCGGGGACCGAACTCCAATCCGACGGGGTCGAGCAGTTCGTTGAGCGTGTCCAGTACGATCCCCGGCTCGACCAGGCACGTGCGCGCCTCTTGGTCCACCTCAAGCAGCCGGTTGCAGTACTTCGACCAGTCGATGACCACCGCGACGTTGGTGACCTGCCCGCCCAGGCTGGTGCCGCCGCCCCACGACAGCACCGGCGCGCCGTGCCGCCGGCAGGTGGTCACAGCGGCCGCGGCGCCCTCGACGGTACGGGGCACCACCAGGCCGAGCGGCACCTCGCGGTAATTGGAACCACTGCTGGCATACGTCGCACGTGAGCCGGCGTCAAAGCGCACCTCTCCGTCCACCTCGGCCCGCAGATCGGCGGCGAGCGCGGCGAGATCGATGTGGTCGGCCGGCGCCGGCGGCCGCGTCACCGGGTCGGGCAGGGTCACCGCACTCATGCCCGCAACTCTCTGATCTTGTCGCGGGCGACCGTGGCCAGCGTTGCCGCCTTGTGCGGCTGTCCGCGCAGGAACGCCTCGGTGAAGTACTTGGCCTGCTCGTAGCGGACCTTGCCGGGCATCGGCGGCTCGTCCGGATTGACGTCGCAGTCCACCAGCGCCGGTCCCGGGTGGGCCAGCGCCTCTCGGACCGCCGTGGCCACGTCGCCGGGGTCGTTCACCTTCACCCCGTGCCCGCCGCAGGCGCGCGCCCAGGCGCCGAAGTCGGCCTCCGGCTGGCGGTGCCGCACGGCGTACTCGGGGTAGCCCAGGACGATCTGCTCCCAGAGGATCTGCCCGTACGAGTTGTTGTTGTTGATGACGACCTTGATCGGGAGGTCGTGCCGGGCCGCGGTGAGGAACTCGGCCATCAGCATGGCAAACCCGCCGTCGCCCACGAACGCGATCACCTGCCGTCCCGGGTACGCCTGCTGCATCGCGATCGCGTACGGCAGGCCCGGCGCCATCGTGGCCAGGTTGCCGGACAGGTAGAACTCGCGACCGCCGCGGATCGTCCAGTGCCGCGCCGCCCAGGTGGCGATGGTGCCCGAGTCGCAGGTGAGGATGGCGTCGTTGGTGGCCGCCTCGTCGACACAGCTCATCAGGTACTGGGGGGCGATCGGCCGCCGCTCAGGGTCCTCCAACGCCGCCATGTCCGCTTGCCAGGCGTCCCGCTCGGCCTGGTACTTGCTGAGGAAGGACCGGTCGGAGTGTGGCTGCAGCATCGGCAGCAACTGCTGCAGCGCAAGCGCCGCGTCGGCATTCACCGCGGCGTCCACCGGGAGGCGCGCGCCGATCAGGCTGGGGTCGATGTCGATCTGCACCACCCGGGCCTGGCCCGGCGACGGCAGGTATTTCCCGTACGGAAAATTGGTGCCGACCATGAGGAGGGTGTCGCACTCCTCCATCAGCTCTTCGCTCGGCTTCGTCCCGAGCAGGCCCAGGCCGCCGGTGGTGAGCGGGTGCTCGTCCGGCACGACGTGTTTGCCGGACAGTGTCTTGACGATCGGGCTGGCCAGTGCGTCGGCCACGGCAGGCACCTCGTCGCGGGCATGGCGGGCGCCGATGCCGACCAGCATGGCGACCTTCTTGCCGGCGTTGAGCACCTGGGCGGCCGCGTTAAGGTCCGGCTGCGATGCCGGCACCGGCGGCTGGGACAGCACCGGGCTGCTCGTCGGCGGGTGACCCGGGCTCACGTGCCGGTACGGGTCCTCGCCGGTGGCGGCGACCTGCACGTCGTTGGGGAAGGTCAGGTGCGCGACGCTCCGCTTCGCCAGGGCGTGCCGGATGGCGATGTCGACCACCCCGGGCATCTGCTGCGGGTTGGTGACCATCAGGTTGTAGGCCTCGGCCACGTCCTGGTAGAGCAGGTCGGTGTGCACCTCCTGCTGGTAGTGCGACCCCAGCACGGAGGTTTCCTGCATGCCGGTGATAGCCAGCACCGGAACGTGGTCCAGCTTGGCGTCGTACAGGCCGTTGAGCAGGTGAACCGCCCCCGGCCCCGAGGTCGCCGCGCACACCCCCAGCCGACCGGTGGCCTTGGCGTACCCGGTCGCCATGAAGGCTGCCGCCTCCTCGTGGTGCACCAGCACGAACCGCAGCTTCTCCTGCTGCCGCCGGAACCCCTCCATCAGCCCGTTGATGCCATCACCGGGCAGGCCGAAGACCGTGTCCACCCCCCACTCCACCAGCCGCCGGGCCAGACTCTCTCCCACGATCTCCTGCATGTTGGGCTCCTCGCTGCGTGGTCGAACCGGTCAGGTGGTGCCCGGGGTCAGCGGCGCGACCGGCGACCGAGCAAGAAGCCGACGACCAGGACCACCGCCGCGGCGACCAGTGCCGGAGCGCGGAGTCTTGCCATGGCCCGCTGCAACCCTTGCCGAGGGTCGACCACCGCGCCGGCCGCGTCGCCGACCGCCGTGGTGATGGCGTCGCCGATTCGAGACCTGGCCATCGACACGCTCACCTCCGGGTACGGAGCTAGGGTGGGCGGCCCGGCTGGGGCCCATCGGCCGGATAGCGGCGCGCGCATACCCCGGCTCGGAGCCGACTAACGTCGCCGGCGGAGAAAACTCGCTGACGGGGCGGGAGCCCGCCGGCGGGTGCCACCGGCGGGCTCTCGGACCGGGGAGCGGCCCCAACGCGCCTTAGCGCGCCGTCGGTCCGCCCGCTGCCGGGCGGTCGACGGTCACGGTGCGCGCCCGGCGCTCTGCCTCCAGTCCCCAGCTCACGATGCGTACGGGTGTGATCCGGATGTGCGGCTCTGGTCCCTCGACCGCAGCCGCCCGGCCGCGTATCTCGACACCGCGGGGCCGCCAGGGCGGTAGAACATCGTCGATCACGATCGCCGCCCGCCCGGTGGCGGCCACGTCGCGGAACTTCTTCGTGGCCGCGAAGTCGTGGCCGGTCACCACGACCGCGTCGGTGTCGGGATCCAGGTGCCAGCCGACGGGAGTGATGTGCGGCATGCCGTCGGAGCCGACAGTGGCGATCCGCGCCAGCCGGCGTTCGCCGGTCAGGTAGTTGAGCTCGGCTGCGGTGAACACGCTCCGCTCGCTCACGACCGGCCCTTCTCGCGCCCGGCGACCGAGCGGGGCAGGAGCGGGATGAGCACGGCGGCGACGGTGAGGTGAATCAGCGCCAGAGTGAGGCGCGTGCCGCCGTCGGCCCGAACCGACAGGACGGGCACGAACGACGCCGCGAGCACGACGGAGGCCAGCAGGGTCCACCACGTACGCCCGCGCCGGGCCCATCGCTGCAGAGCAGCCAGGGTCGCCCACCCGGCCGCCGATGCGGCGAGCGCGGTGCCGAGGACGGCCGGCAGGCCGATCGTCATGGGCGGTTGCCCAGCCATGGTCACCGTCAGGTCCGCGCCGGCGGCCCGACCGGCGAGCCAGACGGCGGCAGCAGCGGCCGTCGCGCCAGCGACCGTCAGCGCGCGACGGGTGGCGGCAGAGCGAGCAACCGGGGCCGTCACGGTTGAACTGGTCATTTCTCTCCCCCTTGTTAACTACACGTGGCGTGTAGTTGATAAAGTACACACTGCATGCACCTCCAATCAAGCCCCAACTACACACGATGTGAAGAATGCCGAAAACCATCGAGAATCCGCAAAACGCCCGCAGCCGCCGTACCGCTGCCGCCCTCGTGCGGGCCGCGCGGGACCTGATCGAGCAGGACGGCTTCGCCGCCCTCACCATGTCGTCCGTCGCCGAGCGGGCCGGCGTGTCCCGACGCGCGGTCTACCTGCATTTCACCAGTCGTACCGAGCTGCTGGGGGCGCTCTACCAGCACCTCGGCGAGGCCGAGGAGCTCGGCGCCTCGCTGCAGGCGGTCTGGGACAGCCCCGATGCGGTGTCCGCGCTCACCGAGTGGGCCGAGCACATCGCCCGGTCGCATCCGCGCATCCTCGGCGTACTCCGCGCGTTCGAGCGGTCCCGGTACGACGACCCGGACGCCGCGGAGTACTGGGCGACGTCGCAGGGCAACTGGCTCAAGGGCGGTCGACGCCTGATGCGGTGGCTGGCCGACGAAGGGCGGCTGGCCCCGCAGTGGACGGTCGACACCGCGACGGACCTGATGTGGGCGCTGATGTCGATCGACGTACTTGACCGGCTTCTCAACGAGCGGCGGTGGTCACGCCAGCGGGTGGCCGAGCACCTGGCTACGCTCTTCCAGGCCACGTTTGTCCGGTGACTCTGCCCGTTGTGGATTCGGACCCTACCGGCGCCGAGGCAGCCGCTCGGCCAGGAAGTCCTCCCAGGTCCGCTTGCCCAGATCGGCCCCCTCGAGTGACAGATTCTCGCCGGCTCGGTACGCGCGGCCGGCCTTTCCCGCCATCGGGACCGGCACCAGCAACCGGCGCTTGCCGCGGGCCTGCAGGTATCCGCGAATCAGCTCGGCCATCCCGTACACCTCGGGCCCGGCCAGGTCCGGCACCCGGCCGGCCGGATCGCCGAGCGTCAAATCCACGAGCCGGGCCGCCACATCACGCGCGTCGACCGGCTGGAACCGCAGTCCCCGCGGGATCGGTATTACCGGCAGCTTCGCCATCATCTGCACCACTTTCAGGACTAGGTCATGGAACTGAGCGGCACGCAGGGTCGTCCACGGGATGCCGGACTCGGCCACCGCCCGCTCCGCGCCCAGCTTGGACCTGAGCCAGGCCACCGGGACCCGGTCCGCCCCGACGACTGAGATGTAAACCAGGTGCCGCACCCCGGCTCGCGAGGCAGCCCGCACCAGGTTCCGGGTCGCCTCGTCATCGCCCTTCCGGCCGCCGGCGAGGTGCAGGACGGTCTCGGCCCCGGCTACCGCGGGCTCGATTCCCTCGCCCGTGAGCAGGTCACCGGTCACATACTCGGTGCCGTAGGCGGACTCGTGGCGGTGCCGACTGAGCACCCGCACTTCGCAGCCGGCGTCCCGCAGGAGCGGCACGACGAGGCGCCCGAGCGTGCCCGTGCCGCCGGTGACAAGGATGCGTGACGTCATCGCTTCTCCAATTCGTTCCGTCCGGGAGTTGGCCTCCCGGTCATATCCGCTGGGTTCGCGGGTCTACTGCTATGACCCTCCGCGGGAAACGAATGTGACTGGAGGCGACGAGCACGCCGTGATTGCCCACGACCGATCCGTGGGCATGGTGCGCTGGGAGGCTCAGCCGAGGATCACTTCGCCGGAAGCGGATTCGGCCACCTGGAGGTACCGCAGCCACGGTCGTCAGCGGGCAGCCGCTGCTGCCCTCCTTTGCCTTACCGCCACCCGCCGCAGCGGCGGCGGGACGTGGTCGCTCGCTGCGGCTAGTCGTTCCCGGCGACGCAGCGCCGGCGACCGCTCAGTACGGGATCGGCTTGTAGTTGACGTTCTGCCCGAGGCCCTCGACGCCCACGATCTCGGCCGGCGCGTTCCGCAGGCGCAGCCCGGCGGCTTCGGCCTCTTGGATGGCCTCGTCGGACCACACCGACTGGCGCCAGATCGGGATCACGTAGGCGCGGCTCTTCATGTATTCGAGGTAGCGCTTGAGGTGCTCGTCGTCGGCGCCCAAGGCCGCGAACAGCGCGATGCGCTGCCCGTCCTTGGGCGCGATCAGCCACTTCGGGATCCGCTTGACCTGGTTGTAGTGCGGCTGTACGAAATTCAACGGCCACCGCAGGATCGTGCCGGCCGCGCTGTGCGACGTACGCATGCTCCAGACGCCGAGGTCTCCCACCTTGGTCCGCAGTTGGCGGACCCTGCCCTCGGTGGTGTTGACCTTGTTGTGCGAGCCCTCCCGCACATTGAGGCCGCCGGAGTGGCGGTAGTGGTCCTGCAGGTAGATGCCGAACCGGATCTGGGTGTAGGGCGACTGCCAGTCCGGCGCCTTCGCGTCGAAGCGGTCGGCGTTGTCCTTGTGGAAGCCGGGAGCGCCCTCGCGGATCGCGACCGCGCTGTCGCCGTAGTAGACGATGTCGTCGCGGTCGAGGATCTGCTTGGCGACGTCGAGCATGCGTCCGTCGGTGATCACGCTGCGCAGTTCGGGATGTGAGAGCAGGTCACCGCTATGCCTGCCCTGGTATGCCAGGGCACGCTTCCGGAAGTCGGAGATCTCCTCCGGCGAGTACACCCCGCGGACGATGGTGAACCCCTTGTCCCAGTATTCCTTGACGTTGACGCCAGCGACCGAACCCACGGTTGTCATCCCCTCCGCGCTCGCCGAACCCGCGGCACACGGATAAAAAATTGGCCGTCGTGGACTACATCACACCTCAAGCCCGGAACTCAAGTTGCGTGCGCCAATCCGGCGCGTCAATTTAGGTCGATGCTGTCGAAGTGGGAGGCAACGCGATGAGCGTCAGTGCAGCGGCCGGCCGGCAGGCCGTCGTACCGATGATCAGTTATGCCGACGGACCGGCGGCGATGGACTGGCTGGCCGACGTCTTCGGGTTCGTGCAGACGGACCGGATGGTGGACGACGGCGTGCTCGGTCACGGCGAGATGCTCGCCGGGAACGACGACGTGGACCGGCACTTCGCCCGCGCCCGCGACCGGGGCGCCACGATCCTGTCCGACCCACAGGACAACCCGTACGGGCGCGCCTATCGCGCCGAGGACGTCGAGGGTCACCGGTGGATGTTTCTGCAGACCCTCGACGCCTGACGTCACAGGCGTGATCGCGCCGGCCGGCGGCGGGGCTACCATGCGGCGGTGCTGGTCCCCGTCCTGGCCGCCGCCCTCGCCGGCGCCTGCTGGGGGCTCGTGCTGCCCGGGCTGGTCAACCGGTATGCGGTCGAGTGGCCGGAGGGTGCGCCGCAACCGCCGTGGCGCAGCTCGTGTGCCTACTGCGAGGTCGAGCTGCCGCGGTGGTGGCGGTCGTCCGGTCGATGCACCGGGTGCGGACGGCGGCCGGCACCGGGCTGGCCGGCGACCGTACCGCTGTCGGCGGGGGTCTGGGCGGCGGTCGCCGCCGCCGTGGGTCCGACCCCGGCGCTGCCGGCGTTCCTGCTGCTGGCCGCCGTCGGCGTCCCGCTCGCGCTGGTCGACCTGAGGGTGCTCCGCCTGCCCGACCCCCTCGTCGGTACGGCGTTCGTCGGTGGCGTGGCGCTCCTGGGAGTCGCGGCCACCGTCGAAGGATCGGCGGACCCGCTGCTGCGCGCGGGTGCCGCAGCGCTGATCTGCGGTGTCGGATATCTGGCGCTGGCGCTGGTGCCGCGATCCCAGCTCGGGTTCGGCGACGTCAAGCTCAGCGCGGTTCTCGGCCTCTATCTCGGCTGGCTCGGTTGGTACGCCGTCGTGGCGGGCGTGGCGCTCGCCCCGGTGCTGAACCTTCCGCTAGTGATCGGCCTGCTCATCGCCGGTCGCGCCGGCCGGAAGACCGCCGTGCCGTACGGCCCCGCGATGCTGGCCGGGGCGGTCGGCGCGCTCGTTCTCGCGGCGCTGCGGTAGGCCGGTCGGCCGAGGTCGAGATGGCCGAACGGCGCCGCCCGGTGAGTCACGGCCGACGATCAGCCAGTGTCGATCCGGCCCGGCGACCCAATTGACAGGTGTTTGACCAGGCAGGAAACTCGTCTGCGATCCTTGCCCCCGATCAACAGTCCTCGCGGTTCGAACGCCGCGACCGACCCCTTTGGAGCGCTTTCCCATGTTCGAGTTGATCAACCGGATACTGGCCCGGCCCGAGCGTCGCGACCGCGGTGCAAGCGCGGTCGAGTATGCCCTAATCGTCGGCCTCATCGTCGCGGGCCTCGTCGGCTTGTTCGCCACGATTGGGGATAGCGTGACGAGCCGCCTCAACAGCGCATGTGGCAAGATCACCTTCACCAAGAGCGGCGAGTGCGTCAACCCCTAGTCCGTGGGGCCCCGCGATCGGCTGTTCGGGAGCGCGCCACCCCGACTACCCCCGAAGGTAACGGCCCACGGTGGCGTGACGGCGGCGCGGCGGCGGTCGAGATGGCTCTCGTACTTCCCCTGCTGCTCCTGTTCATCTTCGGCATCATTGACTTTGGACGAATGCTCAACACACAGATCTCCCTGACGACTGCGGCGCAGGAGGGTGCTCGGGTCGCCGCCTTCGGAGGCGACCCGGGTGCGCGCGTCAGGGCCATCACGGGCGAGGATGTGGACGTCAAGCCCGGTGAAACGTGTCCTTCGTCCACCGGAGATGCCGAGGTGACGGTCACGCACAAGTTCACCTTCGTCACGCCGGTCGGGCTCCTCGGTAGCGGGCTCGCTAATGAGATCGTCCTTAGCGGCCGCGGAGTCATGCCGTGTCAGTAAACGGCCGGCATTTGGGGCGTCGCCGCCCGCGCGGCACTGCGCGCCGCGACCGTGGTGGTGTCGCGATAATCGTCGCCTTTCTGCTCGGCTCGGGCGTGCTGCTCGGCATGGCGGCGCTGGTCATCGACGTGGGGAACCTGTACGCCGAACGCCGGCAACTGCAGGGCGGAGCGGATGCCGCCGCCATCAAGGTCGCGGAGATTTGTGCGACCCGGCCAGCCGCCTGCAGCTCCTCGGCTCAAAACGAAGCGAACCATTACGCCCGCGCAAACGCGCGCGACGGTGCCGCAGCTGCGGACGTGTGTGGCAGCGAGAGCTACTTCCCAGACGACTGTCCGAAACTGCCGGAGCAGGTCGACTGTGTGGGGTCGCCGCCGGCCGGTGGCACCTACGTTCAGGTTCAGACCAGCACGCTGGAGCAAGACGGATCTACGGCGCTCCCCCCGGTGTTCGCCCAGGCCGTGCTCGGCGGCTTCAAAGGCGCGCAGGTGGCGGCCTGCGCCCGCGCCGCCTGGGGACCGCCGGCCCGGGCGAATGGATTGGCGATGGCCATCTCGATCTGCGACTGGGAGCGTGGAAAAGGGTTCCCCGACCCGCCGGAGGAGCTGTTCATCCCGCAGTACGACGAGAAAGCGGCTGGTGCATGCGGGCAGGCCGGGACATCCAGCAATAACGCGGGCGGTTTTCGGTGGCTGGCAGGTCCCGACGAAAGCTGCCGCGCAATGGTGGTGGTGGAACCCGGCTATCAGGTGGCACCGGGCAACAGCGGAACCCCGAACGGATGCGGCGATGCTCTGACCGGCGCGCTCAAGAGCGGGCGGCCGGTGCTTGTGCCGGTATTCGATGCGGTTTCCGGCAAGGGCGGCAACGCCGATTACACAATCCACGGCTTCGCCGCCTTCGTCGTCACCGGTTGGCGCCTGCCCGGCTCGCAGACGAGACCGGCGTGTGACGACGGCTCCAGCTCCTGCGTCTACGGGTACTTCACTCAGGCGGTCGTGCCGGGCGGCGGTGCGCTCGGCGGACCGGACCTGGGCGCACAGATCGTCTCACTCGTCGGCTGACATCGGCATACTCAAACAGGTAGAGGACCTCCACTCATGACCCGACGCGTCATCTCGGTGCTGATCGCCGTCGTACTGGCGGCCCTGGGCACCGTTGCCGTCCTGCTCTACCTCCGGTCGGCCGACGATCGAGCCATCGAGGGCAAGCAGGCCCGCACCGTGCTGGTCGCCGACAAGCAGATCCCGGCGGGCACGTCCGCTCGGTCGCTTCGGGCCAACGGATACGTCCGCCAGGTCCGCATGCCGGCGGAGACACTGCCGGACGGCGCGCTGCAACAGGTCGGCGCTGATCTCGACACCCTCGTGACCACCGCTGCAGTGCAGCGCGGCCAACTGCTGCTGCGCACGATGTTTGGCACCGCGGTCAAGAGCGGCAGCGGGCTGGCGATCCCCGACGGTCAGATGGCGATCACGGCGCGGGTGAAGTCGGCGGTGTTCGGCCCGGCATCCGTACGCCCCGGCACCCGGGTCGCCATCTTCTACACCTACACCCCGCTCAACGGGGAAAACCGCAACGTCGTGTCTGGCGCCGGCCTGGAGCGCGGCCGTAACGTCAACAGCGTCACCCGACTGCTGATGACCGACGTCGAGGTGATCTCGGTTGGACCGGCGCCGGCGAAGGACGGCGATGCCGCCGCCGGTTCGGCCGACAGCCAGGCCAAGGACGAACTGTCGGTGACGTTCGGGCTGAACCAGCTTGATGCCGAGCGGCTGGCACACGCGGTGGCGCTCGGCGGCGAACTCAATATCGGCATGCTCGGCGACTCGTCGGACGTCAAGCCGGACAACGGCGTGGACAACCGCACACTCTTCGGGTCGTAGCCATGACAATTCTGTTCGAACCGAACCGGCAGTGGAGCGCACACCTGGCGTCATTGCTGGGTGTCGGAGTACACACCGCAAGCCGTTTGGAGGATGTCGAGCGGCTGCTCGGCGACCTGCAGACCGAACCCCTGGTGCTCTTCGGCCCGAGCACCGAGGCCCGGCTGGCGCTCGACTTCGCGGCCCGCCAGCGGCTCGCTCACCCCGCGCTCGGCGTCCTGCTGCTGCGGGAGCAACTGGACGTGGAGACGATGGGACAGGCGCTGCGCGCCGGCGTACGCGACGTGGTGAACGCCCGCGACGTGGCTGCCGTGCAGGCCGCCTGCGCCCGCTCCCTGGAGGTGTCGCGGCAACTGCTCGGCACGGTCGCGCCGGTTCAGCAGAAGGCCGAAGCGCGGGTGGTCACGGTGTTCTCGGCCAAGGGTGGCTGCGGTAAGTCCACTATGGCAACCAACCTGGCTGTGGCGCTGGCCGAGGGCGGTCAGCGGCGGGTCTGCCTCGTCGACCTCGACCTCGCCTTCGGCGACGTGGGGATCATGCTGCAACTCGCGCCGGAACGCGGCATCGCCGACGCCGTAAACGCTCGAGAACGGATCGACGAGACCCTGGTGCGCGCGCTGTTGACCCCGTACGCGCCGGGGGTGGATGTCCTGCTCGCACCGGTGGGCCCCACGGAAGCGGAGCGGATCGGGCGGGACCTGGTCGCCCAGGTGCTGGCGGCGATCCGCACCATGGTCGACTACGTCGTCGTCGATACGCCGGCCCACTTCACCGATGGCGTCCTCGCCGCCCTTGACGTCTCCGAGTCTCAGGTGCTCGTGGCGACTCCCGATATACCGGCGTTGAAGAACCTGCGGATCGCCATGGACATGCTCGACCTGCTGGGGCTGCACAAGGAGAGCCGGGTCGTGGTGCTCAACCGCAGCGACGCCCGGGTGGGCCTGACCGGCGCCGACGTCGATCGGGTGCTGCAGACTCCCACCGCGGCCCACATACCCTCCAGCCGCGACGTCCCGGCTGCGATCAACCGCGGGGTGCCGATCGTCCTCGACAAGCCGAACCACCCGGTGAGCAAGGCGATCCGCGAGGTGGCACTCGGGTTGATCGCCAACAAGGCGCAGTCCCGAACCGCGCGGCGGCTGCGGGATCGGATGAACCGGGCGGGTAACTGATGAGCCTCACCGACGCGCTGGCGCGGCGCTATCCCGAAGGCGGCGACAGTGGCCGGACGACGCGTACCACCGGTGTCGTGCACCCGCCGAGCGGGGGATCGGCTGCGGCGCTACGGCTGCGGGTGCACCGCGAACTGCTCGAGATTCTCGGCCCTCAGCTTTACGACAACCGCACGGCCGACGCCGTGGTCGAGCAGAAGGTGCGGGACACGATCAACGAGGTGCTGGCCCGGGACGACTCGCCGCTGGCCATCGCCGACCCGGCCCGGATCGCCGCCGAACTCCTCGACGAGATCCTCGGCCACGGCCCGGTCGAACCGCTGCTGCGCGACCCGGACATCACCGAGATCATGGTCAACGGTCCCGATCAGATCTTCGTAGAGCGGTTCGGCCGGATCCACCAGGTCGACGCGTCGTTCGTCGATGAGCACCACCTGCGGCGGGTCATCGATCGCATCGTCTCGCGGGTGGGCCGGCGCGTCGACGAATCGAGCCCGATGGTGGACGCCCGGCTGCCCGATGGGAGCCGGGTGAATGTCGTCCTGCCACCGGTGGCGCTGGACGGCTCGATGCTGACGATCCGCAAGTTCGCCCGGGACGCCTTCACCACGGAGGACCTGATCGGCTTCGGCACCTTCACCCCGGAGGTGGCGCAGTTCCTGTACGCCTGCGTGCGGGCTCGACTCGACATCGTCATCAGCGGCGGCACCGGCTCCGGCAAGACCACGACCCTGAACGTGTTGTCCAGCTTCCTCCCTCCCGACGAGCGGATCGTCACCATCGAAGACGCCGCCGAGCTGCAACTTCGGCAGAACCACGTGCTCCGGCTGGAATCCCGGCCGCCGAACATCGAGGGGCGGGGCGAGATCACCGTACGCGATCTCGTACGAAACGCCCTGCGCATGCGCCCGGACCGCATCGTCATCGGCGAGGTCCGGGACGGCGCCGCGCTCGACCTGCTCCAGGCCATGAACACCGGCCACAACGGCTCGCTGACGACGGTGCACGCCAACTCGCCCCGGGACTCGGTCGCCCGCCTCGAGACCATGTCACTGATGGCCGGGCTGGATCTGCCGGTGCGCGCGATCCGCGAACAACTCGCGTCCGCGGTGGATCTCGTCGTGCATCAGAGCCGGCTGCGCGACGGGAGCCGGCGGGTGACCCACGTGACCGAGGTGCTGGGCATGGAGGGCGAGGTGGTCACCATGCAGGACATCTTCGTCTTCGACCACCGCGCGGGGCGGGACGAGCACGGCCGGCACCTCGGGTCCTTGCGCTGGACGGGGCTGCGTCCCCGTTTGGTCGACGCGCTGGCCGACGCCGGCGTCTCGCTGCCGGTCGGCATGTTCGAAGGCCGACAATGGTGATGCGCCGCATACTGGTCGCCGTAGCGGTCGCCATCGGAATTCTGCTCGTCTCGGCCGGGCCGGCACTCGCCGACAACGACTTGTCCGTGACCGTGGCCGGCGTAACGCCGGATCAGGTACGGCTCGACGCCGAGATACCGAGAGTCTCCGGCGGCGGGCTACCGCCAGTGACGGTCTCGCGCGAGGGTTGGCTTCTCGCGTCGACCGTCGCGGTAGCACCGCCCGGTCCGAGCGCCGACCGCACGGTGATCGTCGTCGTCGACACCGGGGGGAAAATGGCGGGCGCACCGCTGCGGGCCGCCAGGGACGGGGTTCTGGCGTTCGCCGCGGCCGTTCCGGCAGATGTGGCGATCGGCCTGGTGACCGCAGCCGACGAGCCTTCGGTGGCCTTGCGCCCGACCCGGGACCGAGCAGCTCTCGGCATGGCGGTGGCGCGAATGCGCGCCGGCGGTGACGCTTCGATCTACGCCGGCCTGCGCGCCGCCGCCAACCTCGGGTCCGAGGCCACGGACCGGAGGTTCGTCCTCGTGACAAGCGGTCGAGGCGACGGCGGCGACGCGGGTCCGGTGGTTGACCAGCTGAGCACGGCCGGCGAGCGGGTAGATCTGGTGTCCTTCGGTGAACTGCCCGCAGGGCTCGGTCAGCTGCAGGATCTGGTCGCGGCGACCGGCGGCACGGTGCGATCGGCGGCGAGCACCGACGCGCTGAGCGCGGTGTTACGCGCCGCCGCCGTAACCATTCCGCTCCGCGTCACCATCACCGTGGCCGTTCCGCCGGACCTGGCTGGCGAGGCGGGCACCCTGAGGGTGACCGCTGGTAAGGGCGCGAGCAGTGCGCGCGCCGACGTGGACGTACAATTCGCGTCGCCGCAGGCCGTTTCGTCGCCTACCGGGGGAGCCCGTCGGCTGCTACCGAGCCTGGTTACCTCCGAGACATGGCTGCTCGCTGGCCTCGTCTTCGGGACGCTGCTGGTCTCGATGCTGCTGGCATTGTCCGGGCTCGGCGGATCCGTCCGGCGGCGCCGGCTCAGGCAGGTGGAGCAGTTCCGGATGGCGGCCCGAGGCTACCGGAGCAGCGGCCCCGGGATCCCGGTGCCGGCCGAGGGCGGCTTCTCGCAGAC
>DASVMV010000268.1:0-6256 GCA_036384155.1 Micromonosporaceae bacterium | reverse complement strand
CGTCGCCGCGGCGGGCCTGCTGCGCCCGGCGCGCCGACTCCCCGGGCCGGGCGCCGGCCGCGCAGCCCCCGTGGTGGTCGCCATGCAGGAGCAGGACCCGGACCGACCGCCAGGGGACCGGCGCGACCCGTCCCTGGGTGCCGGCCGCGAACTCGACCACCCGCTGCATCCGGCCGAGGCCGGCACCCGGCAGGTCCCGACCGGCCAGCCGGTCGACGGCCTTCGCCGAGGCGTGCTCGTCGGGCAGCGGCAAGTCCATGCCGGGCTGGATGACCAAGCCGGTCGCCACCATCGGTAGGGGCGTCGTCGGCGCGGTCCACGAGGGCGCAGGCGGGGAAGGTTCGGCGCCGTGGCCGGTGGCCGGCTCCGGGCCGTCGACTCCGTCGGCCCGGTGCTCCAGCGTTCCGGCGCCACTGGGCGGTTCCTCGGGGCCTACGTCGATCTGGAGCGGCTCCGGCTGCGCCCGCGCCGGTTGGGTGGGGATCGCCGGGGACCCGGGGGCGGAGCCGCCCGGCTTGAGCCAGGTCGCCTGGCCCGCGACGACCAGAACCACGGAGTCGCAGGCGGCGGCGATCGCCTGGTTGGTCGTGCCGAGCGCGTCGGCGAACGCCCGGCCCACCGGCGTGTCCGGTACAAGGGACAGCCCCACCTCGGGGCTGACCAGGACCAGCCGGGCCGGGCACCCGCGTACGGCGGCGGCGAGTTCGGCGATGGTGGCGGGGTCGTCCGCGGGCTGGTGCGCGGGGTCGAGCAGGACGGTCACCCAGCCACCGAGGTCGTCCACCAGCAGGGTCTCGTGCGGCTGGGCGCCGGCGATCACCTCGGCCAGTCGGGCGGGGTCGCTGTCGGTCTCCTCGGTGGCCCACGTCGGCGGGCGCCGCCGGCGGTGGTCGTCCAGCCGCGCCGACCATTCCGGGTCGTCGTGTCCGTGGCGGGCGGCGGTCGCGACGTACCGGACCCGGGCCGCCCCGGCGACCAGGGACTCGGCGAACTCCGACTTTCCCGACCTGATCCCGCCGAGCACGAGCACGGTCTTCCAGCCGTCAACGGACATGTCCGTACCTTAGAGCCAGCGGCCCGCCTGGCACCTGGCAGAGTGCGTAGCCGCGGCGCACAGCCCGCGGTGGGCGGCGTTGACTAGGCTGGCGGGGTCCGGGAGCGGTCCCGACGGTGAAGGGAGAGGCGCATGCCGTGGACCTGGCGGTACGAGGGCGGCGACGGCCGGTCGGTGACCGGGCCGGCCGAGACTTTCAGCAGCCAGGCCGACGCGGAATCGTGGCTCGGTCAGATGTGGCGGGAACTCGCCGCCGAGGGCGTGACGACGGTCGCGCTGCTCGAAGATGACCGGGTCGAGTACCGGATGAGCCTCATGCCGGCGGCGGAGTGAACCCGACAGGGTCCGGCCGGACGGACGGCGAGCCGTTCGTTCTCGGCGTGCCCCGGGCGGCCTTCCGCCCCAGTCCGATCTTCCTCGGCCTGGTCGCCCTGTTCGTGACCAGCGGCGCGATGGCCTGGACCGGGTTCGGAAACGTGCGACTCGACGTCTTTCTCTTCGTCGTGTCGGGCTGGCTGGTCTCGCTCTGTTTGCACGAGTACGCCCACGCGGTGGTGGCGTTCCGGGCCGGCGACCGGAGTGTGGCCCACCGCGGATACCTGACCCTGAACCCGCTGCGGTACAGCCATCCGCTGCTCTCGATCGCCCTGCCGGTCGTGGTGGTGCTGCTCGGCGGCATCGGGCTGCCCGGCGGCGCGGTGTGGGTCGACCGGCACGCCATCGCCGGGCGGGTGCGCCAGAGCCTGGTCAGCCTGTCCGGGCCGGCCACGAACGTGGTGTTCGCGGTGGCGCTGGTGCTGCCGTTCGCCGTCGGAGTCGACGTGGGCGCGCGCATCGAATTCTGGGCGGGCGTGGCCTTGCTGGCGTTCCTCCAGGTCACCGCGAGCGTGCTCAACCTGGTGCCGATGCCCGGGCTGGACGGTGGAAACACGGTCCAGCCCTGGCTGTCGCCGCAATGGCGGCGCGGCTACGACATGCTGGCCCCGTTCGGCTTCCTGCTGCTGTTCGCGCTGTTGTGGAACCCGACCATCGGCGGCTGGTTCTTCGACGGGGTGTTCGCCGTGGGCGATCTGATCGGCCTGCCGGCGCCGCTGTACGTGGCCGGCCTCGACCTCATCCGCTTCTGGTCCTGAGGACCCACCCCTCCCGACGATCTAGGGCGAATGGCCGTAAGTTGATCTCCAACCACAGCCTTTCGCCCTAGATCGACGGGGCGGAGGCGAGCCCTACGGGCGCTCGGCCGGACTGACGGTCTTGCGCGGGTCACGTTCGGTGACGGGGTCCATGATCTCGTCGATGGCCTTGAGTAGGTCGCCGTCGAGTCGGACACCGGTCGCCTGCACGTTGTCGTGGACCTGCTCAGGCCGCGTCGCGCCGATGATCGCCGACGAGACGTTCGGGTTCTGCAGCACCCAGGCGATGGCCAGCTGCGCCATCGACAGCCCGGCCTGCTCAGCCAGCGGGCGCAGTCGCTGCACCGCGGTCAGCACCTCGTCGGACATGAGGTCTGCGATGAACGAGGCGCCCGACTTCTCGTCGGTGGCCCGGGAGCCGGCCGGGGGCGGCTGGCCGGGCTGGTACTTCCCGGTCAACACACCTTGCGCGATCGGCGACCACACGATCTGCCCGATGCCCAGCTCCTCGCAGGTCGGTACGACCTCCGCCTCGATCACCCGCCACAGCATCGAGTACTGCGGCTGGTTGGACACGAGCTGGATCTTCAGCTCGCGAGCCAGTTGGTGGGCCTGTCGGATCTGGTCGGCGGTCCACTCGGATACGCCGATGTAGAGGGCCTTACCGGCTCGTACGACGTCGGCGAAGGCCGCCATGGTCTCGTCGAGCGGTGTGGCGTAATCGAAGCGGTGGGCCTGGTAGAGATCGACGTAGTCGGTCTGCAGCCGACCCAGCGAGCCGTCGATCGACTCCATGATGTGCTTGCGGGACAGGCCGCGGTCGTTGGGTCCGGGCCCGGTGGGCCAGTAGACCTTGGTGAAGATCTCCAATCCGGCCCGGCGCTCGCCGGTGAGCGCCCGGCCGAGCACCGCCTCGGCGCGGGTGTTCGCGTAGACGTCGGCGGTATCGAACGTGGTGACGCCGGCGTCGAGGGCGGCCCGGACACAGGCCACGGCGGCCTCTTCCTCGACCTGTGAGCCGTGAGTGATCCAGTTTCCGTACGAGATTTCACTGACCATGAGGCCGGAACGGCCAAGGTGTCGGAACTCCATGCGCCCGAACCTACCCGGAGGGGAGGAAGGTAAGCGGGGCGGCTGCGCCCGTCGCGGCCAGCTCGCGAGGTGGGCCGTCGCCATCGGGTGAGAGGCTGGCGTGCACACCGGGCACGTTGGTTCGAGACGTCGGAGGGTGCCGTGACCGTTCTCCGGGTGCGCGGCTCCGCGTTGCCAGGCGGTGACCGGGTCGATCTCTACGCCGATGGCGATCGGTGGACGTCGGAGCCAGTCGCCGGAGCGGAGTTGGTGGCGGAGGGCTGGCTGCTACCCGGCCTGGTGGATGCGCATACCCATCCTGGTGCGCGGGCGCCTGGCGAACCGCTGGATGATGCGGTGCTGCGGCAAGACCTGCGCGAGCATCTGGCCGCCGGGGTGACCCTGATCCGTGCCCCGGGGCTGGCTGGTGAGCCGCCCGACTGGTTCGGCTCCGACGAGGCGAGCCCGCGGGCGATACACGCGGGTGCGTGGCTGGCCCAGCAGGGGCAATTCTTCGACAGCTGGGGGCGGCGGCCGGCGGTGGGCGACCTGCCGGCGGTCGCCGCGGAGCAGGCCGCCCGGACCGGATGGGCAAAGTTGATCATAGACTGGAGGCTTGACGATCCCGTCGTCCCGGTCGACGTTCTGCGGGCAGTGGTGGCGCAGGTGCATGCTGTCGGTGGACGCGTCGCGGTACATAGCCAGCACGCCGCCGGCGCAGCGGCCGCGGTCGCGGCGAAGGTGGACTCCATCGAGCACGGCATGGGCATGGACCCGGACCTGCTGCCGCGGATGGCTGAGCGAGGCATCGCCTTGACGCCCACCCTGTCGGTCATCACGACGTCGCTGGCCGAGGTTCGTAGCCGTCCCGAAAGCCGGCAGCGAGATTGGTACGTCGAAGGGGCCAGCGCCCATCCCAAGCTGGCCGCGGCCGCCGTGGAGGCCGGCGTGACGGTGTTGGCGGGAACCGACTCTCGGCCGCACGGACGCGTTGCCGACGAGGTACGGGCACTGGCCAGCGCGGGGGTCCCGCCCCACCCGGCGCTGGCGGCGGCGTCGTGGATCGCGCGCTCCTACCTCGGCCTGCCTGGCCTGGTCGAAGGCGCGCCGGCGGACGCCGTCGTCTACGACAGCGACCCGCGAACCGACCTGGCGCAGTTGGACACACCCCGGGCGGTCATCGTCCGCGGGCGGGTCGTTCACCGCCGTCCCTGACCGCGTTTCCGGTCAGAGGACCGGTTCGGTGTCCGCCAGAAGCCGGTCGATCTCCTCGGTGACGTCGCTGCGGCTCCGGTGCACGACCTCGACGAGCGGCTCGCCCCTGCGGTCCAGCGCCCCCCACCTGCCGGCACCGTCACCCACCAGGAAGGCCACGGGATGAATGACCACCGCGGCATGGGTCGGCGCCACGATCACCTTGCCGTGGCGGTCGACGACGCCCCTGCCCCCGCCCGCGTCGACGACGGCGAGGCCCTCGTCGGTGAATCCGTCGACATGGTGGCCGTCGGTCAGCCTCGTCGCGAAACCGGCGTACCTGGTGGGCACCACCACCCGGCCGCGCCGGTCCACGGCGCCCCACCCGCCGCGTCGCACGGCGGCTACCCCACGGCGGAATGCGCGTACGTCTTCGTAGCCTGCGGCGACGACCACCTTGTTCGATGTGTCGATGGCCCCCCACGGTCCGGCGCCGTCCCGGGACACCCAGGCGAGGCCGTCGGAGAACGGTCGGACGGCGCGATACCCGGCCGACGCCTCGATGAGCACCTTGCCGGCCTCGTCGATCAGTTCCCACCTGGGGTTGTCCGGGCGGCGTACCCAGGCGACCCCCTCGGCGAACCGCTGCGCGTCCGCGTACGTCGGGGGGATGACGGCTTTGCCGTCACCGTCGACGTACCCCCAGCGGCGGAAGGTCTCGTTGAGTCTGGGTACCGGCGGCCGCCGGACCCCGAGGATCTCGTCGCGGCTGCGCGCGTACGGCCCCCACCCGCCGGTAGCCACCTTGGCCAGCACCGCGTCGAGTACGACCGCGACGCGGGCGGTCAGATCGGGGTCCTCGACCTTGCGCAGCGCCAGCGCTCGGGAAAGGTGGTCGCAGGCCTCGATGTACCGGCCCCGGTCGTAGCAGCATCGACCGGCATGCTCGTGAATCGTCCCCCGCAGCCGGTCGGGTAGCTCCGGCGAGTTGGCCTCCGCGAAGAGCCGGTCGGCCTCGGCCAAGTCGCCGCGCCTGTGTAGGACGTTGGCCAGCCGGGCCTGCGTGATGGCGATCCGGCGGAGCTCGCCGGTGGCCTCGGCGTGCGCCAGGGCCAGCTTGCCGTCGGCGAGAGCCTTGCCGAGGTCGCCGAGAAGCCGCGACACGACCGCCCGCAGGCCGAGCAGCCGCGCTCGGCTGGCGTTGTCGCTCGCCCGGCCGACCTTTTCGGTCAACCGGTCCCGCAGCGTCCGCAGCTCGTCCGGGTCCTCGACCACCTCGTGCAGCGTCTCGGCGGAAAGCCGCCAGGCGTACGACGACAGCACCTGCTCCGGGTCGGGCGGCTGCGGTGGCGCGGCTGGGCCGGCGCCGGCCGCCTCGCCGTCGTCGGTGTGGTCTGGAAGAGCGCTCGGCTCGTCCGGCAGCGTGCCGTCCGGGGTGCTCTTCTGCGCCGGGAGGTGCTCGTCGTCGTCCGACCCGGTGCGGGGCTTAGGCGGCGCCGGCGCATCGGGAAGCGCCAGGTCACCGGTCTCCGGCCGGTCCTCGGCTGGCGGCGCCGATACCGGGGGTGCTGATACCGGGGGTGCCGGCGGCGACGTTGGGGCCACGGGTGCCGGCGGCGACGTTGGGGCCACGGGTGCCGGCGGCGCCGATACGGGTCGCGCGGGTGCGGTCGGGGGAGACGCCGGCGATGGTGCGGGCGCCTGGCCGGCGGGAGCCCGAAGCGACGATTCCGGCGGCGGGGAGACGCGCTCGGGCGTGGTGGTGTCGTCTGGTGGAGCCGAGACGGGTACCGCGGAACTGCCG